>JAHDIS010000097.1 GCA_020630695.1 Paracoccaceae bacterium
CAATCCCGAGCAGCAGATGCCGCGTTATATTGCCTTGTGGAACCAGCTTTCCACGGCATTTGCCGATGCGCCAGCCAATGTCTGGTTCGAGACACTGAACGAGCCGAACAAGAATCTCGAAGGGGCGATGATGCGCAAGACACAGTCTGCAGCGCTGCAGATTATTCGTGCCAAGAATCCGACGCGGATCGTTATTCTGGGCGGTGAGGATTGGTCGGGTATCCGGTCTCTGGGCTCCAACCTGGCCAGCGATGATCCCAATATTGTATACACCTATCACTATTATGATCCGTTCGATTTTACACACCAACAGGCAACTTGGTTGGGTGACGATATGCCCAAGGGTACGCGTGGCTGGGGTTCAAAGCCCGACAGGGCTCAACTCGCAGCCGATGTCGCTACGGCAGTAGCGTTTCGCGAAGCTACCGGGCGGCCAATTTTCGTGGGCGAATTTGGCGTGAATGACCCTGTCGATTCAACGGAACGGGTTAAATACAACGATGCTGTTGCCGCCGCGCTGGAAGAGGCGCAGATTCCCTGGTGTCTTTGGGCCTATGGCAACACCTTCAAACTCTATTCTGAAGAGAAGGGTTGGGACGAACCCATGCTGAAGGCGCTGACCGACTAAGCCCGGTCAGCTTTCAAGAAAGGCAAAGCTCTTTCGGGCAAAATCGGCGGGTGTCTGCGTGTCGTCATTCTCGACATAGAAACATTCGAGCCCGCCGGTTCCGGCTTCGGCGAAAATTGCGCTGAAATCGATCACGCCTTCGCCGATATTGACCATATTGCCGTCAGCATCGGCATCCTTGATGTGACAAGCGGTATAGCGACCGGGAGATTGTTTGAACAATGCGATAGGGTCGACATTGGCCTTATGTGCCCAGAAGAAATCGAGCTCCATGGTAACGAGATCGGGATCGGTCCGGGAAAGAAGCACGTCATAGGGTACTTCACCCTCTACAGTTTCGAACTCGAATTCATGATTGTGATACCCGACTTGCATGCCCGATGCCTTGGCTTCGGCCCCGCGTTCGTTCATCAGATCGGCTATGGCCTTGTAATTGTCCATGGTGCGTTCTTCCTCGGCCAGCCATGGCAGGATCAGTTTTGTCTGCCCCATCAGCGCCGCCGTCTCCATCGCGGCACCAAAATCACCACGCATCTGTTCCAGCCGTACATGGGTTGAATTACTGGCCATTCCGAGTTCGTCCATCAGGCCTTTGATCTGTGCCGGATCATGATTGAAATATCCGGCAAATTCGAGGTCCTTGTAGCCGATTTCGGCGAGGGTCTTCAGCACCGCTGCGTAATCCTGCTCGAACAGTGCCCGGAAGGTGTAAAGTTGCACACCCAGCTTGCCTGCATATGGCTTGGGTTTGGCTGGCACGGGCGCAGCCGCTCCATTGCAAGCGGCGAGGAGCCCCAGACTGCCAACTGCTCCGGCTTCCAGAAAACGGCGACGGTTGATGGTGAGATTTGTCATCAGATCAGATCCTGTTCCATTTGGGTGACCGCAAAATCGACTGCACGTGCGGTAAGTGCCATGAAGGTCAGTGACGGGTTCTGGCATGCTTCCGAGGCAAAGGATGAGCCGTCGGTAATGAAGACGTTGGGTACATCATGGCATTGGTTATGCTTGTTCACGACTGAGCTCTTCGGGTCGGCGCCCATGCGCGCACCGCCCATTTCGTGGATGCAATGGCCAGGAATTGGCGGGTCATCGAAAGTTTCGATATTGATGCACCCCGATGCTTCGAGCATGGCGACCGCATCGGCTTTCATCACTTCACGCATTTTGCGTTCATTGTCCGACCAATCCATATCAATATGAATCTGCGGAATACCGAATTCGTCGGTCTTGGATGGGTGAAGAGTCACGCGGTTCTCTGCACGGGGCAGCATCTCGCCAAAGGCGTGAAGTCGCATGCGCCATGTCTCTGCAGGTTTGCGCAAATCATCCTTCAGCGCTTTGCCAAATCCGCTGCCGCCCAAGGCGCGGGTCCACGAAGCCCGGCGGCTTCCCCCCTGATAGGCAAATCCGCGTAGAAACTCGCCGTCGGTATTGTTGTCGAGATTGCGGTACCGGGGCACATAAATGCCATTCGGCCTGCGTCCTGCAAAGTAGTCATCCTCGAACCCGGGATAGTCGCCTTCTGCACCCACCTGATGCTGGTGATCCATGAGATATTTGCCCAGTATTCCGCTGGAATTGGCAAAGCCATCTGGAAAAGCCTCTGACTTGGAATTTAACATCACTTGCAAAGTGCCCAAAGTAGATGCGCACATGAAAATGACGCGGGCCTGATAGTCAGTGGTCTCGCGCGTTTCGCGGTTTATGGTGCGTACACCGGTCGCTTTTCCGGTTTCGGCATCATACAAAATCCGCTCGACAATGGTGTTGGGTTTCAGCGTCAGGTTCCCGGTGCGTTCCGCCGCAGGAAGTGTCGCAGATACGCTGGAGAAATAGGCACCGAAAGAACAGCCGCGTTCGCACTGGTTACGGAACTGGCAGGACCCGCGGCCCAAGGCCTTCTGCTCTTCTGTCGGTGCCGTCAGATGTGCTGCGCGGCCTGGAATCAGGTTTCGTTCGGGGAAGGCTGCTTCAATTTTCGCCTTGGCGTCTTTCTCGACACAGGTCAGCTCCATAGCGGGCTGGAATATGCTGTCCGGCAGCTGGGGAAGCCCTTCTTTCGATCCGCTGATCCCGACGAACTTCTCAACATAATCATACCAGGGCGCGATATCCGCGTAACGGATAGGCCAGTCGGAACCGTGTCCATCTGCCTTGTTCGCCTCGAAGTCGGTGTCGCTCCAGCGATAGCTCTGCCTGGCCCACATGAGCGACTTGCCGCCAACCTGATCGCCGCGAAGCCAGTGGAATTCCTTCCCATCCTCGACAGAATAAGGGTTCTTCTTGTCGTTGATGAAGAAGTTGCGCGTGCTTTCGCGGAATGCGTAGCAGTTGCGCTGCACGGAATATTCATCTTCCGCCAATTGCGGATCGACCCGGTCGCGGTGCTGCATGTCCCACGGATTCTGGTTCTCGCCGACATAGTCGACACTGTGTTCTGTCGGCTTCCCGCGTTCCAGAACGAGGGTTTTCATTCCCTTTTCGCAGAACTCCTTGGCAGCCCAACCGCCAGACATTCCGGAACCGACAACGATGACATCGAAAGGTGTGTTTTCAGACATTGTACTAGTTTTCCCGTCGATGAGCTTAAACGCCGCGGTCGAGCCAGGCCCGGCCAACTTCTGCGAATTTGATGCAGCCGTCGTAGCGGCCAGGTATCTCTTCGAAGGCGAGCTCTTCTGTCGCTGCTTCCGATGTGTAGAAACCGAAAACCGTCATATCGCGCAGCCATTGCCATGCGGGATCACGGGCTTCGTCCAACTGCGAAAGAACCGCGTTTTGAATGTCTTCTCTGGCTGCCGTAAAACCGGGCGCGCCGTTAGCAGCTGCGGTCTTGTCAAAAACCGCCAGACCGTCGAGGAAATCTTTTTGCTGATCTGCGGTAAAGTGATCGGCGAAGACTGCCTCGACATAGGCGGGAACGCCCGCAACGCGCGCGCCTGGCGTATCCGTTTGCGGGATGATCAGATTTGTGATTGCGTCGATGAGTTCTGTTTTGCCGGTGCCGGTAAGCTTGCTTGAAGAGCAACCGGCAAGGCTACCCATGGCAGGCAGAACCACAGCCATGCCGGCGATGGTCACAAAGCCTTTCAGCGCGGAACGCCGGTCGATTGCCGTTTTTGAAGAGCTGTCTCTCATTATCATTCCGCCGGTACCGAAGTTTCTGGAGCTGCCTTGCGTCTATCGAATAGCCAGACTGCCCCGAAGAGCAGGAGCAGTGGGATAGGAAGCATGGCGACGAATTCGAACGCCTGCGGAGCCGCCTGCGCCTCGATCGCGACGAGTTGCTGTGCCGCAGTGTCAGTGCCTGCCTCGCGCAAGCGTGCCAGCGCCTCTGCGCCGCCTGCTTCTGCGACCATAGCATCGTCATACATCCGGCCGAGCACCGGGAGCAGGAAGTAAATCGCCAGTGCGCCTGCCGAACCGATCAGGCCGATAAACCAGCTGCCACCACGAGGATAACGTTCAGAGACAGAGGCCATCATGGTTGGCCACATCAGGCTGACGCCCATGCCCCAAATGGTTGTGGCGGCGATGACCATGGCCGGGCTTTGAACCCGTGCCATCAAGAACAGGCCCACCATTGCTAGGATGCTGCAAATCCACAGCAATCCGGCATTCGAGAATCGCTTGGCAAGCGGTCCTGCAAAATGCCGCATGATGAACATCAGCCCTGCGACATAAACGAGTAGCAAGACTGCGTTGAAGCCGACTTTGGCCGAAAGCGCCGCCTCTATCCATGCGCCGGGGCCGAGCTCAAGCGATGCGGTGAGAAGCATGGCGCCAAACCAGATGAGGAAGCTTGGTGCGCGGACAATTTCCAGCATCATGTCTTTGAAAGAGATGCCGTCTGCTGCACGCTCGGTCGGCGGGAATTTCACCCCGATCGAAAGAACAATGACCACTATTGCCGGAATGAGCGCGGATGCCATCGCATAGCGCCACGGAATATCGAATGTGCTGACACCGAAGCCGATGAAACCACCGAGAATAATGCCGGCGGGCCACCATGCGTGGAGCACATTGAGCCTGTGTGTTTTGTCTTCCGGATATAGCGCGGTCGTCATGGGATTGATGGCTGCTTCCATCGCGCCCCATCCGATGCCCTGTATCAGCATGGCAAACCAGAACAGTGATTGTGCGGTTTCGGGTCCGGCGAGAGTTGATCCGCCAACAGCCAGAATTGTCCCAATTCCGAAACAGGCACCGGCAATTCGCAAGACATTGCCTATGCCTATGGTGTCCAGCAATGGGCTTGCCGCGAACAGAGTGAACGCAAAGCCGAGGAACGCGGCACCAATCGCGCCGCCAATTGCTTCACCGGGATTGCTGACACCGCTGAACACATCGGCAGCCATGTCGCTGGTCAATCCCGTGCGCAATGCGAACAGCATTGCCGCTGTGAATAGCGCCAACACCCCAATCCAGAACAGGCGTGTGCGTTGATAGTGAACCGTTTCCATCATTTCCTCTCCTCAGGGCAGAGATCCCGCTGCTGCCCGTCCCCGTAATTTGTGCTCAGCGCTCTCCTGACGATGGCTTGGCGATACCCAAGGCGCGTTGGATCACGGCGCTGTCAGTCTGGCCGCCCGCAAAATCATCAAATGCGTATTCCGTCGGGCGAATAATGTGGTCTGCGATGAACGGCGCGCCTTCTGCAGCGCCTTGTTCAGGGTGTTTGAAACAGCATTCCCATTCCAGCACTGCCCAGCCATCGAAGCCGTATTTGGTAAGCTTGCTGAAGATCTGTTTGAAATCGATCATGCCATCGCCAAGCGACCGGAAACGGCCAGCGCGATCAGCCCAGTTGCGATAGCCGCCATAGACACCCGTCTGCGCATCGGGACGGAATTCCGCATCCTTCACATGAAAGGCTTTGATCCGTTCGTGATAGCGGTCAATGAAGCCCAGATAGTCTAGCTGCTGCAACATGAAGTGGCTGGGATCATACAGGATGTTTGCCCGGGAGTGTCCGTCTATTGCGTCCAGAAACTGTTCGAAACTGGCGCCATCGTGCAAGTCTTCGCCCGGATGGATTTCGTAGCAGACATCGACCCCGTTCTCCTCATAGATATCGAGGATCGGACGCCAACGCTCGGCCAGTTCAGCAAAGCCTGCTTCAACCAGGCCGGCGGGGCGTTGCGGCCATGGATAGACCAGATGCCACATCAACGATCCGGAAAAACTCGCGCATCCTTTCAGGCCAAGCCGCCGGGAAGCGACAGCAGCTTTCTTCATCTGATCGACAGCCCATTCCTGACGCGCAGCCGGTTTGCCGTGGACCTCTTGCGGGGCGAACGCATCGAACAGATCATCATAGGCTGGATGGACTGCCACCAACTGGCCTTGCAAATGCGTTGAAAGCTCGGTGATGGTCACGCCATGCTCGGCGCATCGGCCGGTCAGCTCGTCACAATAGTCCTGACTTTCGGCTGCCAGATCCAGATTCATGCAACGCGGGTCGTTGGACGGTATCTGGACGCCTTTATATCCCAATCCGGCAACCCATTCGACGATGGAGTCAAGCGTGTTGAATGGTGCCTTGTCGCCCATGAACTGGGCCAGAAAGATGGCCGGGCCTTTGATTTGTTTCATGCGCCTTGCTCCAGATAGCCAGAGTGATCCGGGAAATTCTGAACATCGGTCCACGCGCCGCCATTGGCATGGCTCGCGACCGCTGCTTCAAGAAAGGCCATGCCGCGCAGCGCCTCTCCTATTCCGGGCAGAAGGCTTGTCTCGACAAGGCGCGGGTTACGAATTAGTCCGGCAAACTCGCGATAGAGATTGGCAAATGCCTCAATATACCCTTCCGGATGTCCGGAAGGCAGACGACATCGTGCCATGGCTTCGGGACATAGCGGTTTGTCGACGCCCGCCCGGTGAACAGTGATCGTGCCTTCCGAGTGCCTTTCTACCAGAGTGTTGGGCTCCATCTGATGCCAGGTCAGGCTGCCATTCTCACCATACACGCGGATCTTCAGCGCGTTCTCCTCGCCGGTACAAACCTGGCTTGCCAGCAAAACGCCGGTTGCACCGTTGTCGAGCGAGAAACTGATCTCGCCGTCATCATCCAGCAAACGGTCATCAAAATGCGTGCGCAAACGAGCGGACAAGC
>JAHDIS010000098.1 GCA_020630695.1 Paracoccaceae bacterium
CAGGACGGCATCACCGAAACCAACCACGGCATCATCGACTATCTGGTCGTGACCAATGTCGATTGGTGGGAAGGTCTGGACGCAGACGTGCGCGATCAGCTGGGCACGATCCTGGCCGAAGTGACCGAGATGCGGAATGGCGAGTCTACCAAGGTGAACGAGGAAGCCAAGCAGGCCGTGATCGACGCGGGTGGTGTCGTTCGCTCGCTGACGGCCGAGCAGCGTAACGAATGGGTCGAAGTGATGAAGCCCGTTTGGGACCAGTTCCGCGATGACGTGGGTCAGGAAAACATCGACGCAGCGCAGGCAATCAACGCGTCCATGTAAAAAGCAAGGGCCGGCTCGTGACCGAGCCGGCCTCTCGACCGGGGTTTGACCCGGTCTCGGCTGTCGCAGCCGAGAAGACCCGGACACTATCCAAAAGCCAAGCAAGGGTCGGGCGCTCTCCGGGGGCGTGCGTTTGCAGTTATGCGGGAGGGGAGCATGTCTTCGAATTCCGTCTCAAAGTCAGCATTCGGTCGGTTCATCGACGAGCTGGAAGAGACAATCATCGCAATCATCTTGGGCGCAATGACCATCATCACATTGGTCACGGTGATCGTGCGCTACGTGTTCAACGCAAAGTGGTGGCGCGCCTTCGAGGAAATGACCGGTATCGATTTTCCGAATACAGTGATCTGGGGGCTTGAAGCCACGGTCTTTCTGTTTGCCTGGCTGGTGTTGTTCGGCATGAGCTATGCAGTCAAGAAAACATCGAACCTTGGTGTGGATGCGATCATCAACATCGTTCCGGAAACCGTGCGCCGCGTGCTGGCACTTGTCGCGGTAGCGGTCTGTATCGCCTATGCCTTTCTGCTGACAAAAGGGGCTTGGGACTACTGGGCCAACTTTGCCAACCTGCCGCAGACCACGGGCCGCTGGTTCCCCACCGGTTTTGAGGACATGGGCCGTACCTCTTATCGGTCTTGGTACGAAGTGAACGATATCCGCATGCCGGAATGGCTGCGCTTTATCGAGCCATGGATCAACGAGGGCGAGGCCTATGAAAAGGTTCCGCGCTTTATCCCCTATGCCATGTTGCCGTTCGGGGCCGCTCTGCTGCTGCTGCGCTTTTGTCAGGCCGGATGGAGAATCTGGACCGGGCAAGAAGACAGCCTGATTGTTTCACACGAAGTCGAAGATGCGGTCGAAGACGCCGCCAAGATGAACAAGGACTGATAACATGGATGTCGTAATTCTGTTTTCCATGGTGATCGGCCTGATGCTGATCGGTGTGCCGATCGCGGTCGCGCTTGGGTTTTCCTCGACGATCTTCCTGCTGGTGCTCAGCGACACGTCGCTGGCCTCGATTGCGCAGAGCTTTTTCCAGGCGATGGCGGGGCACTATACCTTGCTTGCGATCCCGTTTTTCATCCTCGCGTCGAGCTTCATGTCCACGGGCGGTGTGGCCAAGCGGATCATCCGTTTTTCGATTGCGGTTGTGGGGCATTTCCACGGCGGTCTGGCCATTGCGGGTGTCTTTGCCTGTATGCTGTTTGCCGCCTTGTCCGGCTCCTCGCCTGCGACGGTTGTTGCCATTGGCTCTATCGTGATCGCCGGTATGCGGCAGGTCGGCTATTCCAAGGATTTTGCCGCAGGCGTGATCGCAAATGCCGGTACGCTTGGAATCCTGATCCCACCTTCGATCGTGATGGTTGTTTACGCCTCAGCGGTTGAAGTCTCTGTCGGTCGCATGTTCCTGGCCGGGGTCATTCCGGGCCTGCTGGCGGGCGGTATGTTGATGGTGACGATCTATGTCATCGCCCGCATGCGCAACCTGCCCAAGGGCGAATGGAAGGGCTGGGGCGAAATTTGGCAATCGGGCATGGAAGCGGCCTGGGGCCTATTCCTGATCGTGATCATTCTGGGCGGCATCTATGGCGGTGTCTTTACGCCAACAGAAGCGGCTGCCGTTGCAGCGGTTTACGCCTTCTTTATTGCCAGCTTTGTCTATCGGGACATGGGCCCGCTGGCAGGCAAGGACGGTGCGCCAAACCTGCCGCTGTGGCGCAAGCCGCATGCCATCGTGACCGCGTTCTTTCACAAGGATACCAAGGACACCTTGTTCGAAGCCGGTAAACTGACGGTCACGCTGATGTTCATCATTGCAAACGCGCTGATCCTGAAACATGTGCTGACGGACGAGCAAATCCCACAACAGATCGCCGGCGCCATGCTGGACGCTGGATTTGGGCCGGTGATGTTCCTTGTGATCGTGAACGTGATCCTGCTGATTGGTGGTCAGTTCATGGAGCCTTCGGGACTGCTGGTCATCGTGGCGCCGCTGGTGTTCCCGATTGCGATCGAACTGGGGATCGACCCGATCCACCTCGGCATCATCATGGTGGTGAACATGGAAATCGGCATGATTACACCGCCGGTTGGCCTGAACCTCTTTGTCACCTCGGGTGTGGCCGGGATGCCGATGATGCGCGTTGTTCGTGCAGCACTGCCATTCCTTGCGGTCCTGTTCGTCTTCCTGATCATGGTGACCTACATACCGGCGATTTCGACCTTCCTGCCGAACTACTTCATGGGGCCTGAGATCATTATCAAGTAGGCACGCGCCCGCACAGCGCCGTCAGGCGCGGCGGCAAACGCAAAAAGACGGCGCCCCAGAGACGGGGCGCCGTTTTTCTTGGCCATTGACCGATTGCGTATTTTTAAAAAGAAGAAGCGCAGCCCTGTTACGGGCCGTCGTCTTTAGGTCGAACTGGCGTTCAGAGCCTCGATGATCGGGACAAAATCCGCAGCCTTGAGCGATGCGCCGCCAACCAATGCGCCGTCCACATTGGAGACAGCAAAGATGTCCGCTGCATTGCCTGCTTTGACCGAGCCGCCACAAGCGTACCGAGCGCCCGACACCGGCTCCGAAGCGGCGTTCGAGCCGCGCCCGGATAAAGTCATGCACATCGCCGATCTGGTCTGTTGTCGGCACCTTGCCAGTTCCGATTGCCCAGACCGGTTCATAGGCGATGACAGTGTTGTGCCCGGTCGCGCCATCCGGAATCGATCCGGCCATCTGGCCACCGATAATGTCCAGTGTGTTTTGTGCCTCGCGTTCGGCCAGTGTTTCGCCGACACAAACCACGGCAACCAGCCCGGCATCCCAGGCGGCGCGGCATTTGGCGCGCACGTCGTCGTCATGTTCGTCATGGTCGGCCCGGCGCTCTGAATGGCCCAGAATGACATGGCTTGCACCCGCGTCCGACAGCATTCCGGCAGCCAGATCACCGGTATGCGCCCCGGCGCTTTGCGCGTGGCAATCCTGACCGCCGATGGCAATCCCGGTGGCCGCGGACTTGGCTGCGCTGATCAGGGTGGCTGGCGGGCAAATCAGCACCTCGGCATCGCCGCGAACAGCGGCATCCGCCATCGCTGACAACTCAGCCAGATCAGCGGTCGTGCCATTCATTTTCCAATTGCCTGCGGCCAGTTTGCGTCGCATGGGATCTCCTGCTTGATATGTTTGCGCCATCATCGCGGCTGGGGGCGCGGCGTCAAGAGCGGTTGCAGCCCCAAAGCAGACGTGGCATGCCCGCGCCCAGTTTCTGTTGCCCCAGAAGGAGGCTTGTCATGATCCCGAGGCTGGACGCCGAAAAGATCGCTGCGCGCGATCCCGAAACACTGGAAGCGCTGCGCGAAGGCGCCGAAGGCGTCGGGTTCCTGACCGTGCACAACACAGCGATTGGTGCGGCGCGCATGCGGTTTGTTCTGGCCGCCTATCGGGCCTTTTTTGCATTGCCGGACCGGGTGAAACGTCGGGTCGATATGGCAGGAACGGACGCAAGCCGCGGTTGGGGGGCGGCCGGGTCCGAGCAGGTCGATCCTGATGCCAACCCGGACTATAAGCAGTACTTCGATTGCGGCTTTGAGGCGCCCGAGACGGGCCTGCCGATCTACGCGCCCAATCTGTGGCCGGAGCAACCCGACGGCTTCCGCACGGTGATCAAGGCCTACTACCGCGATGCCCTTGGGGTTTCGATGATCCTGCTGCGCGGTATCGCCGAGGCGATTGGCGAAGACCGCCACTATTTCGACGACAAATTTGATCGCCCGATGGCTTTACTGCGGGGCAACTATTATCCCCCGCGTCCGGAATGGGCCGGAGACAAGGATTTCGGGATTGCCACGCATACCGACTACGGCTGCCTGACCTTGCTTGGCAGCGACGGGGTGCCAGGGCTTGAGGTGCGCAAACGGGGCGGCGGCTGGATACCGGTTGTTGCGGGGCCCGGTGAGTTCATCATCAATTTTGGTGAGATGCTCGAGATGTGGACGGAAGGCCGGGTCAAGGCCACTCCGCATCGGGTGCGCGGCACCACCGAAGAACGTCTGTCCGTGCCACTATTCTTTAACCCGAACTATGAGGCGAATGTCGCGCCAATGGGCTCGGGTGATGTGATCCGCGCGGGTGAGCATCTTTCGCGCCGGTTCAACGAAACCTACGTGCATTTGCAAAAGGCCAACGCCTAACCGTCAAATTGTGTGCATTTTTGCACATTTTGGCTATAGGTGTGCGTAATTGTGGTGGTGCTTCATATTGAGCATCTTGGTGGCATCAACTGCCTCAAGGAGCCTGACATGAGCTGGAATCCTGCGCTCGACCCGCATTGCCCGACCGGCGACGATGTTGACGCGATCGACACCGTTATCATTCCGCGGGCCCGTGATCTGGGCGGCTTCGAAGTGCGGCGCGCACTGCCTGCGCCCAAACGCCAGATGGTGGGACCATTCATCTTTTTCGATCAGATGGGACCAGCGGAATTCCTGCCAACCAAGGGCCTGGATGTGCGGCCTCATCCACATATCGGGCTTGCGACTGTCAGCTATCTGTATCGCGGACGTATGCATCACCGGGACAGCCTTGGAACTGATCGTTGGATCGAGCCAGGGGCTGTGAACTGGATGGTCGCAGGCAATGGCATCACGCATTCCGAACGCACGGACGATGAAACCCAGTCTGAACCGATGCCGTTCTTTGGCATCCAGACCTGGGTCGCGCTTCCAAAGGATCACGAAGACCGGGCGCCCGCCTTTGAACACGTGGGCAAGGACGCGCTGCCAGTCTTGAATGCGGAAGGCAAAGAGGTGCGGTTGATCCTGGGCAGTGCCTATGGAGAAACGGCTCCGGTCAAGACAGCGTCTGAGATGTTCTATGCGGATGCCGTTCTGCAAGCAGGCGCAGTTCTACCTTTGCCGGATGATCATGAAGATCGCGGACTCTATGTTGTTGAAGGCAGCATCGTGGTCGCAGGTCAGACCTACGAGGCCGGTCAGATGATGGTG
Organism: Paracoccaceae bacterium; assembly: GCA_020630695.1. Classification (GTDB taxonomy): domain Bacteria; phylum Pseudomonadota; class Alphaproteobacteria; order Rhodobacterales; family Rhodobacteraceae; genus Thalassococcus_A; species Thalassococcus_A lentus. The sequence continues at coordinate 5,329 of JAHDIS010000098.1, forward strand.
TTTCGCCCCGGTGATCGCATGTCTGTCCGAGCCGGTGAAACCGGGGCGCGGCTGATGATGCTGGGCGGCGCGACGCTGGAAGGACCGCGCCATATCTGGTGGAATTTTGTTGCCTCTTCGAAAGAACGTATCGAAGAGGCAAAGGAAGCATGGCGCCGTGAGGATTGGGCAGACGGCCGGTTCCGCCTGCCTGCGGGCGATGATCAGGAGTTTATACCGCTACCAGAGGCGTGATCTGTCGCTTCGGATCAGCCTTTGCTGTTCACCCGACGGAAATTACGCTTTTGCCAAAGCGGCCAGCCCATCATCTGACTGACAGTGCCAAATTTCATCCCGCGGTCAGACAATCCGTCCAAGGTGCGCGGCATGGCTTTGACGGTTCCGCTTTGAATATCGTGGCTCAGGATGATTGCGCCGGGCCGGGAGCCCTTGAGAATTCGGCTGGCCACCACCGAGGCACCCGGACGCCGCCAATCCTGCGGATCCACTGACCAAAGGATCGTTGGCAGGTTCCGCTCTTCGTAGAGCATCAGGCGCTGACGACGGGTGAAGGATCCGTAGGGCGGACGGAATGTGACCGGCGGGCGGCCAGTAATCTTGAAAATGGCGTCCGATGTTCTGTCGATCTCATTGAGCACCGAGGTCGTGGAGCGTTTGGCCAGATTGGGATGAGACCAGCTGTGGTTGCCGATTTCATGGCCTTCATCTGCGATGCGGCGCACGATGTCCGGCCATGTGACCACCCGATTGCCAATCAGGTAGAAGGTGGCGCGCAGCTTTCGTTGCTTGAGCATGTCCAGCAACAGGGGCGTCAGTTTGGGATGTGGGCCATCATCAAAGGTCATTGCGACCACGGGTGTGGTTGTCCGAACCGCCATGACTGTCGCCGCATCGCGTTGGGCAACATCCTTGGGCAAGGCAATGACAGGGGCGGCCAGCACCTGATCCGGACGGGACAGGGCAACGGCAGCGGTGCCGGCGGACAGAAATGTCCGGCGTGAAAAGGTGGTCATTGTAAAAATTCCCCAGGGTAAAAGTACAAGCAGCGTCGGCAGACACGTAAACAAGCCCGGTGAGAGGCCTATTTCGCAAGGTCTTTCACAGGTCTTTGGCCCAAGCGGTAAAGCGTCGTGGCGCAGGGGCCACGCTTTTTCCCGGCCGGGTGAAAAAATCGCCCGATATGGGCGGGAAATTCGCTTGACGGGGCCGGGGGTGGATCATAAACACGCCCCACGCCAAGCCAAATGGTTTGGGCGGCAGTGAGCGGTTGTAGCTCAGTTGGTTAGAGTACCGGCCTGTCACGCCGGGGGTCGCG
>JAHDIS010000043.1:0-21902 GCA_020630695.1 Paracoccaceae bacterium
TCAACCTGCTGATTAGAAGTCAGCTGCTCTATCCAGTTGAGCTAAGGGACCGCTATGCCGGGGTTTTGACGTGTTTAGGCGATCATGACAAGCGTTCAGAGCGCCCGGTGCATGAAAACGCTGAGCGGGTCCAATGTATAGTCGCCGAACGGGGGGCATTCCGAAAACCCAGCGCCTTGGTACAGGGCCCTTGCGGCTGCGAAATCATCCGCTGTCCCGGTTTCCAGATAGGCTGCCTTGGCGCCTTGTTGCCGCGCTGTTTCAAGCAAAGCAGACAATAGCATGCGCCCCAGGCCCTGTCCGCGCTGCGCCCCGGCGGTGTGCATGGACTTAAGTTCCACGCTGTCTGTGCCAAACGGTTTCAAAGCACCGACAGCTGTCACACCTTTTGTGTCGTCCCGAAGGGCAAACACCTGAGCGCCGCTCTGGCGCAAGGCATCGGCTGTCATGACGTGGCAGCTTTCCTCGGGTGAGGTTGCGCGCATCAAAGCATGATGTGCTTCGAGCAGCGCCTCTACCTGAGGATCCGCATTGTTGACGCGCTCGACGCGCATTGAATTAGTGTGTCCAAGCGCCTTTGCGGTCTACTGCGAAATTCTCGGCGTAGCCGCGCGGGCGAATGTTGGATTTGCGCTTCTTGGGTTCGAAGACGTCCGCTTCGATCCCGTTCTCACGAGCATAGGCCAGCGCGGCCTCTTTGCTGTCGAACTTCAGCCGCACCTGCGTCTGTGTATCGCTGGACGATGTCCATCCCATCAGCGGGTCAACAGCACGCGGGCTGGACGGCGCAAACTCAAGCATCCAGAACTTGGTTTTTCCCTGTCCGGATGACATTGCCGTTTTGGCAGGCTGATAGATGCGTGCTCGCATGATCGACTCCTTTGCTGCTCGCGTTATCGAAGATTTGCCAAGGCAGGGCAAGACCGTGTAACGCGATCATTCGAAGCAATTGGACAAGTGATGCACAAGCGGGCATCAGTGCACCTCCTGAACCGCGGGGAGCGAGGGGTAGGTGTGTGCGGCCCCGAAAACGTTACCGATTGCCCGCTTGCCCAGAAAAGCTATCTCGCGAATGCTCTTTTCCGAAGCGTTTTCTTGATCAGTACTTGGTCAGGCCGTGTGCGAACCGCCCTTGAAACTTTCCGCCCGGCATACAATTCTTGTTTTGTTCCACACAAAGGTTAGCCATGCCCTACGCCCACTCAGACAAATCAGACGTTGTGCTGCACGCCGCGGCGTCAGACGTTGCCGTGCGCGAAAAGCTGGAAGGCGGCAAACGCTTTGTCATGCAAACCGAATTTTCGCCTGCCGGTGATCAGCCGACAGCAATCAAAGAATTGACCAGCGGCGTGATGGACGGCGAGCAGAATCAGGTTTTGCTGGGCGCAACAGGTACGGGCAAAACCTTTACGATGGCCAAGGTCATTGAGCAAACCCAACGCCCAGCCATCATTCTGGCCCCAAACAAGACACTGGCAGCCCAGCTTTATGGTGAATTCAAAGGGTTCTTCCCAGACAACGCGGTCGAGTATTTTGTCAGCTACTATGACTACTACCAGCCCGAAGCCTATGTCCCGCGCAGCGACACCTACATCGAAAAAGAAAGCCAGATTAACGAACAAATCGACCGGATGCGCCATTCGGCCACGCGGGCGCTGCTGGAACGGGACGACGTGATTATCGTTGCGTCGGTATCATGTATTTACGGTATCGGGTCCGTCGAAACTTACGGCGCCATGACTCAGGATCTGCACGTCGGCAAGGAATACGACCAGCGCAAGGTCATGGCCGATCTGGTTGCTCAACAGTACCGCCGAAACGATCAGGCCTTTCAACGGGGGTCATTCCGGGTTCGCGGTGACAGCCTGGAGATTTTCCCGGCCCACCTAGAGGATCGCGCGTGGAAGCTTTCGTTTTTTGGCGAAGAACTGGAGAGCATCACCGAATTCGATCCCTTGACCGGTGAGAAAACCGGAACTTTTGAACGCATCAGGGTTTACGCCAATTCGCACTACGTCACGCCAAAGCCTACGATGAATCAGGCCGTTATCGAGATCAAAAAGGAATTGCGGACGCGGCTGGACCAGCTAGTCGGAGATGGAAAGCTGCTGGAAGCGCAACGGCTCGAGCAGCGAACCAATTTCGACATTGAGATGCTGGAAGCAACCGGTGTGTGCAACGGGATTGAAAACTATTCACGCTACCTGACCGGCCGCGCCCCGGGAGAGCCGCCCCCTACCCTGTTCGAATTCATCCCCGACAACGCGATCGTTTTCGCCGATGAATCCCACGTCTCGGTTCCACAGATCGGCGCTATGTACAAAGGTGACTATCGACGAAAATTCACTTTGGCTGAGCACGGCTTTCGCCTGCCCTCGTGTATGGACAACCGCCCCCTCAAATTCGAGGAATGGGATGCCATGCGGCCGCAGTCAGTGTTTGTTTCGGCCACGCCTGCATCGTGGGAAATGGAACAATCCGGTGGCGTTTTCACCGAACAGGTGATCCGCCCGACGGGTTTGCTGGATCCCGAGGTGGAAATCCGTCCAGTCGATATGCAGGTAGACGATCTTTTGGACGAAGTACGCCGTGTGACGGCCGATGGATACAGAACGCTCTGCACCACGCTGACCAAACGCATGGCCGAGGATTTGACCGAGTACATGCATGAACAGGGCATCAAGGTCCGCTACATGCACTCGGATATCGACACGATAGAACGCATCGAAATCCTGCGCGATTTGCGTCTGGGTGCTTTCGATGTGCTGATCGGCATTAACCTCTTGCGGGAAGGTCTCGATCTTCCGGAATGTGGTCTGGTTGCCATTCTGGACGCTGACAAAGAAGGGTTCCTGCGGTCCGAAACCTCGTTGGTTCAGACCATTGGACGTGCGGCGCGAAACGCTGACGGCAGGGTAATAATGTACGCTGATCGTGTCACCGGCTCGATGGAACGCGCTCTGAACGAAACCAACCGCCGCCGTGTCAAACAGATCGCCTACAACGAAGAACACGGGATCACGCCGGAAACTGTCAAAAAGAACGTCGAGGATATTCTTGCCGGTCTGTATCAGGGCGACGTGGACATGAACCGCGTCACCGCAAAGATCGACGACAAGATGGCCGGCTCGAACCTTCAGGCGGTGTTGGATGGACTGCGTGCAGATATGCGCAAAGCCGCTGAAAACCTTGAGTTCGAAGAAGCGGCGCGCCTGCGCGACGAAGTCAAACGTCTCGAAGCTGTAGACATGGCCGTTGCAGATGATCCTTTGGCGCGTCAGCAGGCCGTGCAGAAGGCATCGGATGAAGCGGTCAAAGCAAAAGGCCGCTCTACCGGTGGGCGTCCCGGTCAAAGGGGCGGCAACGTAAAACGGCGCGGACGCTGATCTGCGGCCCTATTCATCAATGCTGCAGAAGGTCATGAATAGCTGGCTTGGCAACTGCGCCTTGGCTGCGCATCCTGTTGGTGACTAACCGAAAGGAAAACCCATGCGTGCCCTGCTGATCACTCTTTGTTTGTTTGCTGCCCCTGGCCACGCATGGGATGAACCTGCGCGCGGCACCCAAACGCGCAGCGATATGCTCAGCGCTATTCGCCCACATATTGAATGGGCTTTGGGGGCGCCGGTTCAATTCGTTGTGTCCGATTTGCGTGTATCGGGAAATGTCGGTTTTGCCAGCGTGACGGCGCAGCGACCCGGTGGCGGCGCAATCGATCTGTATGCAACACCCGCATACCAAAGAGGCGAGTTCGATCCAGAGATGAGCGACGGCGCAAGCATTCAGGCCTTGCTTCAAAAATCGGGCGACGTCTGGGTCGCGACGCATCATGCCATTGGCGCAACAGATGTCTGGTATTCTTGGGATGGCTTTTGTCCGATCTGGCAACCCGTTCTGTCAGAGATCTGCAGCAATTGAATCTCGACATAGCGCGCGGTGACACTAGCTTTCGACCATGCGCTATTTCATTTTGCTAAGCTGCCTTGCGACCCCATTGACTGCATGGGAATTCACACCGACGCCAATTTGCACAATCCGCCATGACGCCGAACCAAAGGTCGAAGTCACCTTTGACGGCACAATCTATGCAATCCACCTGACCCGCGCAGAAGGCTGGGAAGAGGCTGAAGTGTTTTCAATGCTTTTCGAGGGGCCAAATGGTCTGACCATCTCTACAACCCGGCACCGCGTCGAAGGAACCAGATTAACCGTTGAAGATACCGGCTTTGGCAATGTTCTGAACGGCCTGCAGTTCAACGCCACTGCCAACGCAAATGTCGGGGCAACGTCGGTCGCAATCGATCTCGAAGGCGCGGCCCCAGTGGTCGCAGAATTTCGCCAATGCGAAGTCCAGCCACTGGCATGACCGCGCCGGGGATTGGGGTCGCTCTGGAAATGCGCTAGAGACGAGATGTAACGAGTAAGGACCTAGAGATGCGACTGATTGCAATGATCCTGGCACTGACCGCGCTGACTGGCTGCGGCGTGCCGTTTGTGCCGTTCATCTGACCGACACCCGACTTTAGAAATCAAAGATATCGTCGAGAACGTCCAAGAAGCCGCCTTTTTTCTTTCCGCGTCTTCCACGATCCTCGTCATCGTAGTCTGCCCGACCTCTTGGGTCTCGGGCCTGTGGCTGTTCCGCATAGGAGCCTGCCCGCTCTATGATCTTGTCCAACTCACCCCGGTCTAGCCAAACACCGCGGCACGTCGGGCAATAATCAATTTCAACACCGGATCTGTCAGCAATCACGAGCGGCGTGCCATCTACAGGGCATTTCATCTGGCTCAACTCCTTTTGGTTTCACTCATTAGATAGGTGCTCGACCGAAGATCGCAGCCCCTTGGGCACTGGTTTTCGCACCTTTTGCGGGATTTGTAAGCTGCCCTAGTGCAGGTTGTCGGGTCCATGCTTCAAGATCACCGGGACAATCAGGTCTTCTTCGTCTTCCAGATGCCGATGCAAGAGAGATTGGAACGACAACAGTTCACTATGGAAAGCGCCCGCCTCTCCGGTGCCCTGCAAAACCGCGTTTGCGCTTTCGGTGAACCGGTTCAGCAATCCATCCATCGCATGGTGGTCCTGATCGAGGATTTTAAACCCCCGGTCCAAGGTCTGTTCTCGCTTTGCCAGAACGGGAAAATAGTGCGCGTCTTCGATCTGATGATGTCCGTGCAGTTGCGACACGAGCATACCGCCAAAACGTGACAGCCGCGCAAAATGCGTTTGTGGGTCCAGCCTTTTGTCCACCGCTGCCTCTGCGTCACTGCGCAGGGTGTCTGTCAGGCGGCGAAACATGACGTGCCGGTCAAGCCAGAACGCTACCAACCCGGCAAAGTTCGAGTGATTTTCCCAGCTGTCGCGCGGGTAGCTTTCCAACAAAATCCGCAATGCATCCGGCAATCCCTGTCGTGTCACCAGCGCAAGCGCAGCCGGATCCTTTTGGCTTTGGGTCATGTCGGCCCCTCCTGCATGGGCAGGTGGGTCAACACGATCCCAAAGTCAATGTGCAGAACTCAACGGATGACGTGCACCGAACAGGCCGCGTGCCGGACCACTTGGCTTGCCGTCGAACCCAAAAGCAAATCCTGCATGCCCGGACGATGCGACGCGATCACAATCAGATCGTTTCCGTTCTCTTGTGCGTAGTCCAAAATCGTCCGTCCGGAATGCCCATCAACGACGCAGGCACGCGCGCCGGGAATCGTGGCGGCCAATCCTTCCAATTCGCTCAGAACCGCTGCGCGGGACTCTGCGATATAGTCTTTGGGAAGATAACTAACGGCGTAGCCGGGAATCTGCTCGATGACGTGCATGACTGTGATCCGTGCATCCTCTGCAGCAAGCGCCCGCGCCGCATCCAAGGCCGCCTTGATCTTTGCATCTGCGTCTTCATCAAACGCCACTGGAACCAGAATTTCACTATACATGATCGTTCTCCTCCTTGATTTACACCTTCATTGTCGCCGTTCTTTCAGCGCCCCGCTTTGATGCACATCAGAGTTTTCCCGCAGTGATGCATAACTGAATCCAGCAGGCATTGGTTCAGGCCTGAAGGGCGGAAATCCTTGACAGCCAAAGGCGCCAGCGGGCAAACAGGGTGCAACAAAACACAGACCGCCAAACGTGCGGCCATTCTGAGCAGTCCGGGACCACCATGACCAATACCCAGAGAATCGAGGATTCCCTCCGCGAAACCATTATTTCGCGCCCTGACATGATTCTGGACGACAAGGATCTGATGCAGGCCCTCATTGCAGCCAATGAACGCTCAATGGGCGGCAACATCGTTGATCTGCGCGGCATTGCCATGGAGCGGCTGGAAGCCCGGCTTGACCGGCTCGAAGACACGCATCGATCCGTGATCGCCGCAGCCTATGAAAACCTGGCCGGCACCAATCAGATCCATCGTGCAATTCTGCGTATGCTCGACCCTGTCGAGTTCGAGTACTTTCTGCGCGATCTGGGCGGCGACGTGGCGCAGGTCTTGCGGGTCGACGTAATCAAACTGGTTTTGGAGTCGTCCTCCAATGACGAGGATCCGGCTGTCAAAAAGCTGGGCGATGTGCTGTCGGTGGCTGAACCGGGTTTCGTGGACAGCTATATCAACGATGGACGCGAAGCGCCTATGCGACCGGTTACACTGCGCCAGCTTCAGATTGGCGATCCCCGCATCTATGGCGACAAGGCGGAATGGATCAAATCCGAAGCATGTCTGAAACTTGACTTCGGCCCAGGCCGTCAGCCCGGCTTGCTGGTGATGGGTTCCGAGGATCCCCATCAGTTCACGGCCCAACAGGGCACGGATCTTCTGGCCTTTTTTGGCGGCGTTTTCGAACGGGCAATGCGCCGCTGGCTTAGCTGACACGTGTCGGTGCAACACCAGAGCCGGACATTTTGCCCGTGCATCGGTGATTGGTCATGAGCATCGTGATATCACCGGCTGCAGGAGAGGCGCTTGCTGACTGGCTGGAAGCGTCAAGGGCGCTTAAATCCGCATCCGACAACACAATCACGGCCTATCGGGCAGATGTTCTGGATTTCATCGCATTTCTGACCGCGCATCACGCAGAACCTCAGGGCCTTGCACCCCTGTCTCGAGTGACCACCACTGACATGCGGTCCTGGATGGCGCATTTGCGAAATGACGGCTGTGCCCCTCGGTCCATGGCGCGCAAACTTTCAGCTGTCAAAAGCTTTTACCGCTGGCTTTCGGAACGCGAAGGCTTTGAACCCACCGCGGTGCTGTCCGCCCGAGCGCCCAAGTTTCAAAAGAAGCTTCCGCGCCCTCTGACCGAAGAGGCGGCCCGGGCGATGATCGACACAGTAGAGCTGCAATCTTCTGACGGATGGATCGGGGCGCGGGACGCTGCAGTCATTACGCTGCTCTATGGATGCGGGCTGCGCATATCTGAAGCTTTGGGCCTTTGCGGCCGTGATTTGCCAATCGGCCAAACACTTCGCATTCTTGGCAAGGGCCGCAAAGAGCGGATCGTGCCGGTCCTTCCTGTCGCCCAGTCGGCGGTGCAAAACTATTTGCAGCTGTGCCCCTACGATCAGGGAGCCGATGTTCCCATCTTCAGGGGTGCGCGCGGCGGGCCATTGAACCCGCGGCTGATCCAGAAAGTGACCGAAAAAGCGCGTATGCAACTCGGGCTCCCCGCGACAGCGACACCGCATGCCATGCGCCACAGCTTTGCGACCCATTTGCTCGCGGCGGGTGGGGATTTGCGCGCAATCCAAGAGCTTTTGGGGCATTCGTCGCTTTCCACGACGCAAGCCTATACGTCCGTGGACGAAGTGCATCTGATGAAAGTCTACGATGCGACCCATCCAAAAGCTGGCTGACAGCGGTTTTCTGTGCATTGATTGCCAGACATCATCTCAGGGAAGACTGCCATGAAACTCCACTACAGCCCCACTTCGCCCTACGTGCGCAAAGTCATGATGATCCTGCATGAGACCGATCAACTGGCCGACGTAGATCTGGCCGACGCTTCGGGGACACCGCTGGCACCGGCAGACGGGCTGGCCTCGGCCAACCCTCTGACCAAGGTACCCGCCCTTGAACGCCCCGATGGATGCACGCTGTTCGACAGCCGGGTCATTTGCCAGTTTCTCGACGCACGGTCGGGTGCCGGACTTTACCCCGATGGCGCGCGCCGTTGGGAAGTCATGACACTGGAGGCATTGGCAGATGGTATTCTGGATGCCGCGCTTTTGATGACCTACGAGGTCAGATTGCGCCCGGAAGACCGCCAAATGCCTGCTTTCGTCGACTCGCAATGGGACAAGATTGCCCGCGCCTGTTCTGCGATCAACACCCGGTGGATGGCGCATTTGGCCGGACCACTGGACGCATCGCACATCGCAGTTGGTTGCGCTTTGGGATACGTCGATTTCCGCCATGACGCACGGGGCTGGAGAACCGGAAACGATGCACTGGCGGCATGGTACTCCGAATTCAGCGCAAGGGACTCCATGCAGGCGACGCAGCCCCCCGCTTGACACGCAAGCAGGAGGCGGCAGTCGTCATCAGGATGGATCAGAAGTTAAGCGAAAGGCCGAAGTTCAACGCGTTGGTTTTGATTTCGGTCTTCAGCGAACCGCCACCGTCCAATTCCGCTTCGTTGTTGGAATAGGTGAACTGGTATTCTCCAAAGATCGAGAATCGGTCGCTGAGCGGATAGCTCATACCAGCCGTCAATCGGGCCGCCGGACCGGTGACCTGATACCCAAAGGTGGTCGAACCCGACGCAGGATGAATCACATCGACGTGCGGAATGGCAACACCCAAGCCGCCACCGACATATGGGGTAATGTTGCCCCACTGATCGGGCCAGCGGTACATTGCGTTGACTGTCAGCACGTTGTGACCGTCAGTGAATTCCATGTCAGAGAAACCCAAGGCGGTTTTTTCCGCGTCGCGCGCATAGACCTTGGCATGAGTGAATTCGACGCCAAAACCCAAACGCTCAGTGCGCCACCAAGTGCCGCGAATCCCGTAATAGGGCGGATTTTCAAAGGATTTTCCGTCCCAACCCATCAGGGCATTGTACGATCCCCCGCCCGGATAGTCCCCGGACACACGGCTGTGAGGCGCAGTTTGCCACCCAGTGTAGAACGAGAATTCCATCTCGGCACTGGCAGGCGAAACAAAGCCCAATACGGCTGCAACTGTTAGAATCAGTCGGGTCATGACTGCTCTCCCTTAGGTCAGGCCTCACATAAGCACTCAGACACCCCGGTTTCAACCGCGACACTTCCGCGCTAATCGCTTTGTTGTCGCGATGTGCGCTGGACGCCTCAAAGGTAGCCCGCTACATACCCGCTCGGTATGGCCGCAGCACGCGCGGCTGAGGAGAAAGTGAGGCTGATTCTGTCAGCCTGGAGCAATGGAGAAAACCTCGTGTCCCACGCAGACGATCACGAAGGAACCCGGAGGGATTTCCTCTACTATGCCACCGCGGGCGCCGGCGCTGTTACAGCAGGCGCGGCTGTGTGGCCTCTGGTCAATCAAATGAACCCCTCGGCTGACGTTCTGGCCCTGTCGACCATTCGTGTCGACGTGTCCGATGTCGCTGAAGGCACCCAGCTGACCGTGAAATGGTTGGGCAAGCCGGTCTTTATCCGTCGCCGGACGCCGGAAGAGATCGAAGAAGCACGCGCTGTCGAAATGGGCGATCTGCCTGACCCGATCGCACGGAACGAAAACCTCGACGGCGCAGCCGACGCGGAAGACCAGAACCGTACCATGGATGAAAACGGTGAATGGCTCGTCATGATGGGCGTCTGCACCCACTTGGGCTGCGTTCCACTGGGCGACGGCGCCGGTGAATACAATGGTTGGTTCTGCCCCTGCCACGGTTCGCACTACGACACCGCTGGCCGGATCCGCAAAGGGCCTGCACCGACAAACCTGCCGGTTCCACCGGCTGAGTTCGTCGACGAAACAACAATCCTGCTGGGATAAGGAGCTAAAACATGGCTGGTATTCCGCACGACCATTACGAACCAAAGTCAAACGGCGAAAAGTGGCTGCACAAGCGCCTGCCCATCGTGGGCCTGCTGTACGACACAATCATGATCCCCACACCCAAGAACCTGAACTGGATGTGGATCTGGGGCATTGTCCTGACCTTCTGCCTCGCTTTGCAGATCATCACGGGCATCGTGCTTGTCATGCACTACACCCCACATGTTGATCTGGCCTTTGCCAGCGTTGAGCACATCATGCGCAACGTAAACGGCGGCGCGATGCTGCGTTATCTGCACATGAACGGCGCGTCGCTGTTCTTTGTTGCGGTCTATGCGCATATCTTCCGCGGCCTGTACTACGGCTCATACAAAGCCCCACGTGAGATCACGTGGATCATCGGCATGCTGATTTATCTGATGATGATGGGCACAGCCTTCATGGGCTACGTTCTGCCTTGGGGTCAGATGTCCTTCTGGGGCGCAACCGTGATCACCGGCCTGTTTGGCGCGATCCCCTTTGTGGGCGAGTCGCTGCAGACATGGCTGCTGGGCGGACCTGCCGTGGACAACGCCACGCTGAACCGCTTCTTCTCGCTGCACTATCTGCTGCCCTTCGTGATTGCAGGCCTCGTTGCCGTGCATATCTGGGCATTTCACACCACGGGCAACAACAACCCCACCGGTGTTGAAGTGCGCCGCACATCGAAGGCGGATGCCGAGAAGGACACCGTTCCTTTCTGGCCCTACTTTGTGATCAAGGACCTGTTCGCGCTGGCCGTGATCCTGCTGGTCTTCTTTGCCATCGTCGGCTTCATGCCCAACTACTTGGGCCACCCCGACAACTACATCGAAGCCAACCCGCTGGCGACGCCCGCGCACATCGTTCCTGAATGGTACTTCCTGCCCTTCTACGCGATCCTGCGTGCTTTCACTGCGGATGTTTGGGTCGTTATCATTGCGGAAACGCTGACCGGCGGCATCATCGACGCCAAGTTCTTTGGCGTGCTGGCGATGTTCGGTTCGATTGCAGTGATGGCGCTGGCGCCATGGCTGGACACATCCTCCGTTCGCTCGGGCCGCTATCGTCCAATGTTCAAGTGGTGGTTCTGGCTGCTGGTTATCGATTTCTTCGTGCTGATGTGGCTGGGTGCCATGCCCGCAGAAGAGCCCTATGCGACCTTCTCGCTGATCGCATCGGCCTATTGGTTCGCCTACTTCCTGGTGATCCTGCCGCTGCTGGGTGTCATCGAAAAGCCGCTGCCGCAGCCCGAAACCATCGAGGCCGACTTCGACGCGCACTACCCGCCGAAGGATGACGCCAAGGGCGCAACTGCCGCGACACCGGCAGAGTAAGAAAAGGACCGTTCGAGATGATCAAGAAACTTACCCTCTCGGCCCTGACGGCCCTGACCTTCACAGCTGGCGGTGCATTTGCCGCCGGCGGTGCTGGCCATGTCGAGGACTTCCAGTTCTCGTTTGAAGGCCCGTTCGGAACCTATGACCAAATGCAGCTGCAGCGTGGCCTCAAGGTGTACACCGAGGTTTGCTCTTCGTGCCACGGTCTGAAGTATGTCCCACTGCGTGCGCTGGAAGGCGACGGCGGTGTTGGCTGGTCCGAAGCACAGGTTCGCGCCTACGCCGAACAGACCTTTGAGATCTACGACGAAGAGCTAGAGGATTTCCGCCCTGCTCGTCCCGTTGATCACTTCCCGGCAAACACCGGTGCTGGCGCACCTGACTTGTCCTTGATGGCCAAGGCGCGCGCTGGTTTCCACGGACCATATGGTCTGGGTCTGAACCAGCTCTTCAAAGGCATGGGCGGCGCAGAGTACATCGCATCTCTGCTGACCGGCTATACCGGCGAAGAAAAAGAAGAAGCGGGCACCATCCTGTATGAGAACAAAGCCTTCCCAGGCGGTTGGATCTCGATGGCACCGCCTCTTTACGGTGAAGACGTCGATTTCGACGACGGCCACAGCAATGACCTGCACCACGAAGCAGAAGACCTCGCGGCCTTCCTGATGTGGGCAGCAGAGCCCAAGCTGACAGCCCGGAAAGAAGCAGGCTTTATCGGCGTGCTGTTCCTGGCAGTTCTGTCCGTCCTGCTCTACCTGACCAACAAGCGCATTTGGGCACCGATCAAGCGTAAAGACACAGCCTGATCTGTCGACATACCAAAATGCAAAAGCCCCGCCATTGAGCGGGGCTTTTCATTTTTGAGGTCGGCAAATGCGATTGCCCCGGATCAGTCTTCGGCCCCAAGATAGGCCCGCAGCGCTTTTGGTGGATTGTCCAGAATGGACTGCGTTTCAACGGGCGGCAGCGCATTACCATCCGCCACCAGAACCACCTGTTCAGCAAAGGCCCGCGCATCCTTTGGATCATGCGTCACCATCAGCGTCAGCGCGCCCAGACGGCCAGCAACATCTTTTACCAGTTCCAGCATCTCGGTTTTCATAGCAGGTCCAAGCGCAGCAAACGGTTCATCCAGAAGCAGGATCGGGCGCGCTTGCAACAGCACACGCGCCAAGGCAGCGCGACTCTGCTGGCCCCCGGACAAGGTGCCCGGTTTGCGGTTTTCCATACCACCCAAACCAACCTGCCCCAAAGCGCCGATCAGCCTGTCGGTTTGTGCAGAAGATAAACGGCCACCATCCGGGCGCAGCGCCAACCCGAGGTTCCGGCGCAAATCAAGATGCGGGAACAGATTGCCATCCTGAAACAGGATGGACACCGGACGCGCGGAGGGTGGCTCGGAGCTCATGTCAGATTTGTTCCAGTGCACTGCACCGGATGCCAGCGGGCGAAACCCTGCAATCGCATCCAGAAGCGTGGACTTGCCCGCACCCGAGGGGCCCAGCACGGCGACCCGAGCGCCTGGCTGCAAATCAAATCTGGCATTCAGAAACCGGTCATCCATGGCAATGGATGCGTTTTCAAGACGTAGCATTGGCGCGGCCTCCGCGATCAAAAATCCAGAACAGTGCGAAACTGAGCATGAGAAGCAACAGCGCCGCACCTGCGGCTTCCTTCATCTGATAACTGCCCATCAGCCGGTAAACCTGCAATGGCAAGGTGGTGCGATCGGGGTCGGCGAACAGTGCAATGACCCCAAGATCCCCCATCGCCAATGCCGCCGTAAGACCCGCAGCAAAGCCCAAGGGCCGCCGCAGTCTTGGCAGATAAACCAGTCGAAACCACGCCAGCGGCGTCATGCGCAGAGTGGCCCTGAGACGGCCAAAATCCTGTGTCAGGGCTTCGGCCTCTGGCCGCAGGATGCGCAGTGCAAACGGCAGAGCCATGAGCGCATTGACCAAGGCAGTCACTGGCAAAGCCATTACGAATGGATTGACGAAAGGTCTGAGCATCAGGAAAAGCCCGGTGCCAAGAACCAGCGAAGACACCGAAATCGCACAAAGCGACAACAGCTCACCTCTGCGTGTGGCCAATGGCAATGCCCAGAGCAGGCAGAGCGCAGTCGACACCAAAGCGACACCGATCGAATGCAGTGCCGCCTGCAGCGTGCCTCCGGACAGCATCGGCAATCCCGGTAAGCCGCGCAGGATGACCATCCCAAGGGGCACCAGCAAAAACGCAGCCGCCGCGAGGATGACCAGCGTATCCAGCGCTTTCCGGCCACGGCTATCCCAGCGCGGCACCACACGCCCGCGCCCAATGCCAAAGCCTTGTCCCAACGAAACCCGCAGCGCGGCGACCCCTGCACCCAACCCCAGCGCAAGCTGGACAAGCCCCAATGCCGCGGCACGACCAAGATCGAAATCGAAACGCATGGCCTGGTAGATTGCCAGTTCAACAGTGGTTGCCCGTGGACCGCCACCCAATGTCAGAGCAACGGCAAAGCTGGTCAGGCAAATCACGAAGATGATCGCGAAGGCACCCGGCAGGATGCGTACCACCAAGGGCCATTCCAAAACTATGAAATACGCCCATCTGCCAAGCCCGAGAGATGCGGCCAAACGAAACCGTTCGTCCGGAATCGCAAGCCATGCCTGCAACAGCATGCGGGTTGCCAAGGGTAAATTGAAAAACACATGGGCCAGAACCACTCCGTGTAACCCGTAGACATCCAGCTTTGGCAAACCAATAGCGCCCAACAACTGGTTCAGGATGCCCGACTGACCAAAAACCGCCAACAGACCCAGAATTGCGACGATGACAGGAAGGATGAACGGAGCCCCAAGAAGGGAAATCAAAAGACCGCGGCCACGGAAATTCTGGCGTGCCAGTGCGCGGGCCAGAGGCACCGCCAGCAATACACTTGTACCCGCCGACAAAAAGGCCTGCCAAAGCGTAAAGCGGATTGCCTGATAATCGCCAGCCCCAAGCGCGGCCAAGCCGTTGGCCCGTGCCAGAACGGCAGCAACTGGCCCCAGCGTCAAAAGCGCCAGGGCCAGTCCAGCTATTATTGCGACAACGCGCGGCGCCATGCTTCGATTGCCTCGTCGCGCAGTGCGGCGGCTTCGTCCTCTGAATAGAAGAGCACCTTTTCAGGCAGATCGAGTTGCTGGAAACCTTCGGGCCAGCCGGATTTGTCCAAAGCAGCCGGGATAGACCAGTTGCCGGTCGCGATCATCGACTGGAAATCTGTGGACAGGATGAACGACAGAAACTCGTCCGCCAGTTCAGGCTGATCGGTTCCGGCCAGTTTCGCCGCCAGTTCGACCATGAAATAGTGGCCTTCGGGGAAGATCGCTGCTTTCTTGGTAAGGTCTTCTTCGGCAATAATATGATAGGCAGGCGACGTGGTGTAGCTGAGCACCATATCCGCTTCGCCATCTGTGAACAGCCCATAGCTTTCCGACCAACCGCGCGTGACGGTCACGATTTTGGGCGCCAGCTTTTCCCAAGCGGCCTGCGCTTCGTCGCCATAGACGGATTGAACCCAAAGCACCAATGCCAGACCCGAGATCGAGCTGCGCGGATCCTGAATTACCAGACGCAGATCGTCCGGTGCATCGAGCAACGCATCAAAGCTGGCTGGCGCCTCGGCGAGTTTCTCGGTGTTATAGATGAATGCAGTATGCCCGTAGTTGAAGGGCAGGAAGGTATCGTCGGTCCAATCCAACGGCAGTGTCAGCGTCGACAAATCCTGCCTGTGCGGGCCAAAGAGACCGGATTCGCGGGCTTTCTTTGTGACATCGGTGTTCAAACCAATCACGACGTCGGCTTCGGTGCGATCGCCCTCCAGCAAAACGCGTGGCAGCAGATCGCCAGGCTTGAACTGCAGATCGCATTCACAGCGCGCTTCAAAGAGTTCTTCGATCTTGGGGCCCGGGCCCCACTCGGATACGAAATAGTCAGGGGCATAGACTGTCAGCACGGGCGCTTCTGCCGCCGAGGCAGTTGCAAACATGCCTGCGACAAGGGTGCCCGCTGCAAGGTTAAAGGCTTTCATCAGCATCTCCATTCTTGCGACGGATGGGCAAGATCGGCTTGCGGGATGCGATGCCGTACCTTCCCTCCGCCGGTGTTAACCGGTTCAGGTTCAACGGGTTGATGCGCTCACGCAAATCTCAGCTGGATCAGGCTCCAGCACCCCGAGGTGCGGCAAGACTTAGACCTCAACCCGGTTCGCATCAAGCAAAATAACGCGCGCCCTCTTGAGGCCCCGCGCCCTGTGCCCTAGGACAATCGCAAAGGAGAAGCGCGCATGAGCCTCAACAGTTTTGGACATCTGTTTCGTGTGACCACGTGGGGCGAAAGCCACGGGCCTGCCTTGGGCGCTACTGTCGACGGCTGCCCTCCGGGCGTCGACATTGACGAGAGCGCGATTCAACAATGGCTGGACAAACGCAAACCCGGGCAAAACAAATACACAACGCAGCGCCGCGAACCGGATGCTGTGCGAATTCTTTCGGGTGTCTTTGAGGGCAAGACCACCGGAACGCCAGTGCAGCTGATGATCGAGAATACTGATCAACGTTCCAAAGACTATGGCGACATCGCCGAGAAATTCCGCCCCGGTCACGCCGACATCACTTACTGGCAGAAGTACGGCATTCGGGACTATCGCGGCGGCGGTCGTTCTTCGGCCCGTGAAACCGCTGCGCGGGTTGCAGCGGGTGGCCTTGCACGGGCGGCGCTGGGTGTTCTTGCGCCGACCGTCCAGATCGAAGGATACATGGTGCAGATGGGATCGCATCGGGCCGATCCAGCCAAATACGATATGGCGGAAATCCCACGCAATCCGTTCTGGTGCCCCGATGCGCAAGCCGCATCGGACTGGGCCGATTATCTCGATCGTCTCCGTAAATCGGGTGAAAGCGTTGGCGCCGTGATCGAAGTTGTCGCGCGCGGTGTGCCTGCCGGTTTGGGTGCGCCCATCTATGGGAAACTGGATACCGATCTGGCCTCTGCGATGATGAGCATCAACGCCGTCAAAGGCGTCGAGATCGGGGACGGCATGGCTGCAGCCGCGTTGACCGGCACAGAAAACGCCGACGAAATTCGGATGGGTCCGGATGGCCCTGTCTACGGATCAAACCATGCTGGTGGCATTTTGGGCGGCATCTCGACCGGTCAGGATCTTGTTGTCCGGTTCGCTGTCAAACCAACGTCATCGATCCTCAGCACCCGTCAGACCATCACGAAATCCGGCGAAGAAACCGAGATTATCACAAAGGGTCGCCATGATCCCTGCGTCGGCATTCGCGCCGTACCGGTTGGCGAAGCCATGATGGCCTGTGTTGTTCTGGATCACCTGCTGCTGCATCGCGGTCAGATTGGCGACGCCGGCGGCCAGATCGGCTAGGCTTGCCCGCCCGGCCTGACATTTGCCTATGTCAGCGCTGCGTGCCTTGGATCTTTGAAAGCTGCACGGCCAGAATTCCCGCTGCAATGACGGCCACCCCGACCAGATCCAACGGTCCCAATGCCTCGCCCAACAGCAGAGCCGCAATCGCGACTCCGAAAAACGGGTTGAGAAAGTGGAACGTTGCGGCCCGAACGGCCCCGACGCGGTTGACCAAAATAAACCAGACGAACGTCGCTGCCAAACCGGGCACCAGAGTCGTGTAGGCAAAAGCCAGCACGAGCGTCCAAGACCAGTTGATCTCCAGGGTTTCCAGCAGGCCCGCAAAGGGAAACAGCACTGCGCTGCCTACAAGCATCTGCAAGCCAACCACCATCAGAAAGTTACCGCCGGAAATCGCACCGCGCACGGCCAGGGTCGCAACCGTCAGAGCGACCACGCCGATCACGCACAGGATCAGACCAAAGCCATCAACACCGCCGCCGAACCGCGTCCCCATGATCATGGCAACGCCAATGACGCCCGCAATCAAACCCGCAACGGCGAGCGGCTTGGGCTTTTCGCTGAAAAACGCCCAGCCAGCCAGCGCCACGAGCAAAGGCATGGTCGACGCAATGATCGCGGCCAGCGATGCTTCGATGGTTTGCATGGCGACAAAATTCAGACCCAGGTACAGAGCATTCTGGCAAATGCCAAAGATGATCGTCGCGCGCCACTGTGCCGGTGTCAGTTTCCAGCTCTGCCCAAGTGCGCGGGCTATGATCACAGCCAGCAATCCCGAAATCAGAAACCGCAGTGCCAAGGCAGACAATGGCGGCGCGGCAGCGACGATGATCCGCGCCGAGGTAAAAGCCGAGGACCACATCACCGCGAAAGCGAGGCCCATGAAAATTGCACGGATATCCATGCCTTGGGTTTAGACCCGCAGGTGGCGGCTGTGAAGACATCTTTGTCCGGCAACCGAAAAAGCCCCGCCTGACCAGCAGGCGGGGTTAGTTAGTGCCTCTGCATGTGGCGAGGCACCGGCGGTGTTCAGAAAACTTTGGGTAGGGTCGCGGCCTAGTTTGGCCGCTCGCTCATTTCAGACCGGATTTGCTGGCGCAGAACGTCGATCGGCACAGTTTTGCCATCGCGTTTAAAGCACCAGTAGGTCCAGCCATTGCAGCTCGGCGCGCCTTCGAGGGCGGCACCAACCTGATGGATCGAGCCTTTGACATCGTCCCCGATCAGTGTGCCGTCAGCGCGCACCTTGACCTTGTGACGACCATTCATGCTCATCAACTCTTCGCCCGGACGCAGCATGCCGCGTTCAACCAGTTGGCCGAAGGGCACGCGTGGTTCGGCGCGTTTTGATTGCGTGACTTCCAGCGCAGCCTTGTCAAAGCGGCGGATGTTATCGATGCGCTTTTGTGCGACCTTGCGATAGGCTTCTTCGCGCTCGATCCCGATCCAGTCGCGACCCAGCATCTTGGCAACCGCACCGGTCGTGCCCGTACCAAAGAATGGGTCAAGAACCACATCTCCGGGTTTGGTGGATCCGACCAGCACACGATGCAGAAGCGAATGAGGTTTTTGCGTTGGATGGGCTTTGTCGCCACTTTCATCCTTGAGCCGCTCGCCACCGTTGCAGATGGGCAGGACCCAATCAGAGCGCATTTGAATGCCCTCGTTGAGCGCCTTCAGCGCCTCGTAGTTGAAGGTGTATTTCGCACCCTCAGACTTCGATGCCCAGATCATCGTTTCATGCGCATTGGTAAACCGCTTGCCACGGAAGTTCGGCATTGGGTTGGATTTGCGCCAAACCACATCGTTCAGGATCCAGAACCCTGCATCCTGCATGGCGCTGCCGACCCGAAAGATGTTGTGATAGGAGCCGATTACCCAAATTGCCCCGTCGGGTTTGAGCAATCGGCGTGCCGCTTTGAGCCAGTCCTGGGTGAATCTGTCATATGCGGCAAAACTGGAAAACTGATCCCAATGATCGTCCACGGCATCAACCCGCGAATTGTCAGGCCGATGCAAGTCGCCTTTCAATTGAAGGTTGTATGGAGGATCCGCGAAAATTAGGTCAACCGAACCTTCGGGAAGACTGTTCATCACGTCGATGCAGTCCCCTTCCAGAATCGTGTTGAGAGGGAGCGCTTCGGCGCTCTTCAGCTTGGTCATTTTTGTCATTCTCTGCCTCTGTCCCCGGCGTGTTTTCACGCTCAGTTGTTGAGACGAATCTGATTCAAAGCCGAATCGCGGTCAATTGTTATTTTGAATCAATCAGTTGAGTTTTTCACTTGCCACAAGATATCGTGCACCGGCTTAAAGGAACGTCTATGGTGTGGGGTTACCCCAAGATTTCGAAGTGCAGATTTGTGACATTTTGTAGGATATCCGGCGTTCGTTTCCCAACCATACCCGGGATACTGTTGCGCGTTCATTTTCATGACATGATCCCGCCATGTTTTGGCCACAATTGACGCCGCCGCAATGGAAGGTGATTTGCCGTCACCCTTGATTATGGTTGTAGCGGGACAGGGCAAATCGGGTGGCAATCGGTTGCCATCGATCAACAGATGATCCGGTTTTTGAGACAGACCGGCGATGGCGCGCCGCATGGCAAGAAAGGTTGCCTGCAAGATATTGATCTGATCGATCTCTTCCACGCTCGCCTCTGCGATCGAAACAACGGCCTGAGCGTGGATCACCTCGGCCAGAGCCTCACGCCGCGCGGCGTTCAACTTCTTCGAGTCGTTCAGCCCCTCTGGCAGGGCTTCACGGTCCAGAATGACCGCTGCAGCAACGACCGGCCCAGCCAGAGGTCCGCGCCCCACTTCATCGACACCCGCAATCCAACGCGCGCCCTTGGCGTACTCAGCATCTTCGTAGGCCATGGTGAGCATGGTTGGTCCTTTCGTTGTTCTGCCTGACCCTATGAGGGCCTCAGAAAAAGGAAAAGGGCGCTCGAATCGAGCGCCCTTTCCAAACTTTCTGCGGTTGGGGCCGCGCACGCCTTTCTATCCGAAAAGCGCGAGCAGCCCGCAATCACGACCCTTACGGTGTCGTGATTACATCATGCCGCCCATGCCGCCCATGTCGGGCATGCCGCCGCCAGCAGCCGCGCCTTCTTTGGCCGGCTTGTCAGCGACCATTGCTTCGGTGGTGATCAGCAGACCAGCAACCGATGCCGCGTCCTGCAGAGCAGTGCGCACAACTTTGGCTGGGTCGATCACGCCGAATGCGAACATGTCACCATATTCTTCGGTCTGAGCGTTAAAGCCGAAGGAAGTGTCGTCGCTCTCGCGGATTTTGCCCGCAACAACCGAACCGTCAACACCGGAGTTTTCGGCGATCTGGCGCAGAGGTGCTTCGATGGCTTTGCGAATGATGCTGATACCAACGTTCTGGTCAGAGTTTGCACCTTCAACACCATCGAGCGACTTGCCGCCTTGGATCAGGGCAACACCGCCACCGACGACAACGCCTTCCTGCACAGCAGCGCGGGTTGCGTTCAGAGCATCGTCAACACGATCCTTACGCTCTTTTACTTCCACTTCGGACATGCCGCCGACGCGGATAACGGCAACACCACCGGCCAGCTTGGCCACGCGCTCTTGCAGCTTTTCACGGTCGTAATCGGAAGTTGTCTCTTCGATCTGAGTACGGATCTGGGAAACACGTGCTTCGATTTCGGCCTTCTCACCAGCGCCATCAACGATGGTGGTTTCGTCCTTGGTGATCTGAACCTTCTTGGCGGTGCCAAGCATGTCCATTGTGACGTTTTCCAGCTTCATGCCGAGATCGTCCGAGATCAGCTGACCACCGGTCAGGATCGCGATGTCCTGCAGCATCGCCTTGCGACGATCGCCGAAACCAGGTGCCTTAACGGCTGCAATCTTCAGGCCGCCACGCAGCTTGTTGACCACGAGTGTCGCCAGCGCTTCGCCTTCCACGTCTTCGGCAATGATCAGCAGCGGCTTTTGCGACTGGATCACGGACTCGAGCAGTGGAACCATTGGCTGCAGCGAAGAGAGTTTCTTCTCGTGCAGCAGGATCATGCAGTCATCAAGCTCTGCAATCATCTTGTCAGGGTTGGTGACAAAGTATGGGCTCAGGTAACCACGGTCGAACTGCATGCCTTCGACAACATCGGTTTCTGTTTCCAGACCCTTGTTTTCTTCGACGGTGATAACACCCTCGTTGCCGACTTTCTGCATCGCGTCAGCAATCTGACGGCCGATTTCAGCTTCGCCGTTTGCCGAGATGGTGCCGACCTGTGCAACTTCGTCAGAATCTTTGACTTCGCGTGCGGCCGACTTGATCGCGTCTACGACTTTGGCTGTCGCCATGTCGATGCCGCGCTTCAGGTCCATCGGGTTCATGCCAGCGGCAACCGACTTCATGCCTTCGCGAACGATCGCCTGAGCAAGAACAGTTGCAGTCGTGGTGCCGTCACCGGCCTCATCGTTGGTGCGGGAAGCAACTTCCTTCACCATCTGAGCGCCCATGTTCTCGAACTTGTCTTCCAGTTCGATTTCCTTGGCAACGGAAACACCGTCCTTGGTGATGCGCGGTGCGCCGAAGGACTTGTCCAGAACCACGTTACGGCCTTTGGGGCCGAGGGTCACTTTGACCGCGTCGGCCAGGATGTTCACACCCTTGAGCATCTTGCCGCGGGCTTCTGTATCGAATTTGACGTCCTTTGCAGACATATCGATCTCTCCTGAATTTCAGTATTTAGTTTAGAAAGCAGTGTGACGGGCAAAAAACCCGTCCATCCATCAGGCGATGATGCCGAGGATGTCGCTCTCTTTCATGATCAGCAGCTCTTCACCGTCGACGGTGACTTCTGTGCCGGACCACTTGCCGAACAGAACCTTGTCTCCTGCGGACACAGCCATTGCGATCAGTTCGCCGCTGTCTTTGCGGGCGCCTTCGCCACAAGCAACGATTTCACCTTCTGCAGGCTTTTCCTTAGCGCTGTCGGGAATGATCAGACCGCCGGCGGTCTTCTCGTCGCTTTCCACACGGCGCACCAGCACACGGTCATGAAGCGGTTTGAATGCCATCTTTGTAGCTCCTAGCTCAAAGTTTCTCTAACTGGACCCCTCGCTCCCCGAAGGATCGTTATCACTCACCAAGGGCGAGTGCTAACGGCGCATA
>JAHDIS010000043.1:21912-36209 GCA_020630695.1 Paracoccaceae bacterium
CAGTCAGGCGTTAGCACTCGAGGTCTCTGAGTGCTAACGGCGCATAGCTAGGGACCACGCGAGGGTGAGTCAACAACCCTTTTAGGGAAATTTTTCGCCGCGCTGCAGCATTCTCAAGGTGATGAAGAAGTCAGTCTTCTTCCCAACTTCCGGCCCAGTCGACCAAACCCTGACGTCCGGCTTGTGTCAGCCCGTATATCCCGGTTTCAACCTTTTCAAACCAGCCATAGTGGTTGTCACGCATTATTCGGGTGGCTGCTGGAACGCCTGTCGCTTTTGCGACGATGGCACCTTTTTCCGGCCCTGTTTCAACGAGATACACAGCACAGCGCAAAGCATCCTGCCGATAGGCCGTGACCAGGCCATGCCGCGTTGCACCGCCTTCATTGGGGTCGCCGCGAAGTCGCTCAAATTCACGCAACAGTCTGTCTTTGCGGCGTTTATTCTTTCGTGGCGCATATGGACCGGGATCACAATGCACTTCGGCGCGTCCATCAGGTCGCACGGTAATGAACCCGATTCCGAGGCGGCGACATAATCCCAGATTGTCCTTAAGCGCCCTGCGCGCGGTCTTGCCGGTTGGCTTTGGCACCGCGATATAGACGTCGTCGGTCATGCTCAGGCGGGCCACCGCCTGATGAAACAACGCCAAGGTTATCCGCAGCTTGAGTTCGACAATAACGGGCGGCTGATCATCACGGACCGCCACAAGGTCTGCCGCCCCGACTTCGCCCTTCACAGAATAGCCCTGCGCCTCCAACAGACGCTTGACCGGCCCATAAAGTTCGCTTTCCCGTTTCATTTGTATAGCTTCTCCTGCCAGAACGGGCTTTGCAACGGAGCTTTGCGTGCATAGATTTGCGTCTCACTCAGCCGGAGCAGTTCATGACGCCATTTTCACGTATCGCAAGTGCGGTTACTTTTCTTTTTCTGGGCGCGACCAGCCCGGCATGGTCTGTTTGTGCTGGCGATGATCTCAGGCAGAGCCTGACCGAGGCGGAAGCGACAGCGCTGGATGCCGCGCTCAAGGACAAACCCTACCCCATTGGGAACCATTGGCGCGCCACGAAAGAGGACAAAGTCGTTCACCTGATCGGAACCATGCACCTGGACGACCCCCGTTTCGACACGATTGTTCCGGGGCTGGCCCCGATCGTGGAAACGGCGGATCTTTTGATGTTGGAGATGACCGACACCGAAGAAGAGCAACTCAAGACATCTCTGCAATCAGACCCCAGTCTCTTGATCCTGCAAGACACCAGCCTGCCCGAACTGATGGGCGACGAAGACTGGGCATTGCTGTCAGACGCCATGCGCGCGCGTTCGATGCCGCCCTTCATGGCCGCCAAATTTCAGCCTTGGTACGTTTCCATGCTTCTCAGCATTCCAACGTGCATGAGCCTGACAGACGCAGAAAGCGGTGGGTTGGATTCGCGGCTCGAATCCATTGCTGATGAGGCCGGTGTTCCCAAGGTCGCGCTCGAACCTTTTGAAACCGGGTTCAAAGCTTTTGCTTCTGTCTCGCTTGATACTCAAATTTCCATGCTGCGCGCTTCGCTGACGGCGCCCGACGCAAACGAGGATTTGTTTGCGACGATGCTGGCGGCCTATTTCGACGAAGAGAACGCGGCCAGCTGGGAACTGTCGATGGTTCTCGCGCCACGTTTGTCCCCACTTTCTGAAACAGAGAACGAGGCGATCTTTTCAACCATGAACCAAATGCTTCTGGTTCAGAGAAACCGAGCATGGATACCCGAAATCCTGAGCGCCCTGGATGGATCACAGGGACATGTGGTGGCCGCATTTGGCGCGGCGCACCTTGCTGGAAACGATGGTGTATTGGCCTTGCTGGAACAAGAAGGTTTCAACCTGACCCGGATGCCGTTTTAGAGACGCTTGGGGTTTGGCGGTTAGGCCGCCAGACCCCGCCCTTTCAGCAGCGCGTCGACACCGGGCATCTTGCCCCGGAACTGCATATACAACGCTTCGGCCTCTTCAGACCCGCCTTTTGACAGGATGAAACGCTCCAGCTTGTCAGCCATTTCAGGGTCAAACGCGCCGCCTGCTTCTTCAAAGGCTGCAAATGCATCTGCATCCATGACTTCGGACCACATGTAGCTGTAGTAGCCCGAGCTATACCCGTCCCCGGCAAAGACATGAGCGAAGTGCGGCGTTGCATGGCGCATTGTGATCGCATGCGGCATACCCATCTCGGCCAGAACTTCAGCCTGCTTTTGCATGGGATCTGCGGGTGGGTTGCCGGAATGAAACTCAAGGTCAACCATGGCTGAGGCCACATACTCGACGGTCTGGAACCCCATGTCGAACGTCGCCGCAGCCAGCACACTGTCCAGCAAGGACTGCGGCATAGGTTCGCCCGTTTCTGCATGGGTTGCAAATTCAGCCAGCACTTCCGGTACTTCCAGCCAATGTTCATAAAGCTGGCTGGGAAGTTCCACAAAGTCACGGGCGACCGAAGTGCCCGAAACTGAACCGAATTCCACGTCACTCAGCATCTGGTGCAGCGCATGCCCAAATTCGTGGAACAAGGTTCGTGCATCGTCATAGGACAGCAACGCCGAACTGCCTTCGGACGGTTTGGCAAAATTGCACACGTTCACCACGATCGGGGCGCGGGCTTTGGGCCGTTTGGCCTGGCTCTGGAAAGCCGAGCACCAAGCACCCGAGCGTTTTGACGCGCGCGCAAAGTAATCACCGATAAAAACAGCCACGTGTTTGCCGTCACGGGTCACATCCCAAGCCCGGCAATCGGGATGGTACAGCGGGACATCCAATGCATTGAATTCCAGCCCAAACAGTCGCCCAGCGCAGGCAAAGCTGGCCTCGATCATCCGGTCGAGTTGCAGATATGGTTTCAGTTCCGCTTCATCCAAGTCATGCAGCGATTTTCTTCGCATTTCCGCATAGTACCGCCAGTCCCAAGGCTCCAACGGAGCTTGCAAGCCGTCTGAACGCAGCAATTCTTCCATCTCTGCCGCATCGCGCAGTGCCGCCGCTCGCGCCGGCTTCCAGACGTCCATCAACAAGGCCCGGACATTGTCCGGCGTGCCTGCCATTTCGGTCTCAAGCTTGAAATGCGCAAAGTCGGGGTAGCCCAGCAGTTCCGCACGCTCTTTGCGCAGAGCAAGCGTTTCTGCTGCCAGCTCACGGTTGTCCGTCTCGCCACCGTTTTCACCACGCATGACCCAGGCACGCCAGGCTTTCTGCCGCAATTCACGCTTTGGGCTGAACTGCAGGAATGGCACAATCAAGGACCGCGAAAGCGTGACAACCGGGCCACCCTGCTCCAAGGCTTTGCCCGCTGACCGAGCGGCATCGACAACGAAGTCAGGCAGCCCCTCCAGATCATCTTCTGCCAGCGTCATGAACCAGTCGGATTCATCCTTGAGCAAGTTCTGGGTAAACTGCGTGCCCAGCACGGCCAAGCGGGATTTGACGTCCTTCATCCGGTCTGCTGCCTCGCCGGTCAGCGCCGCGCCCGAACGTACAAACCCACGGTGCGTCAGATAAAGAACCCTGCTTTCCTCATCCGTCAGACCAAGCGTGTCACGACGCGCCCACAGGTCTTCTATCCGCGCAAACAATGCTGCATTCGAATAGATCGCCGAACTATGCGCCGCCAGTTTCGGGCTGAATTCCCGCTGCAAAGCCTGCCGTGCGTCATTGCTGTCCGCCCCGGACACATTGAAAAACACACTCAAAACCTTGTCCAGCGCTTCGCCCGATCCTTCCATCGCCTCAATGGTATTGGCAAAGCTTGGCGTTTCAGCATTGCCAGCGATGGCTTCTATTTCCGCCAGATGCTCTTCAAGGGCGGCCTCGAAAGCAGGGGCAAAATCCTCATCTGAGATCTTCTCGAACGGGGGCAGATCAAACGGCGTATCCCAATCGGACAGCAGAGGGTTGGTCATCGGGTTCTCCTTACGGGTTTTGCCAGACCTATGATATGGCCCCACGCGTTTCAATTGCCACCGGACGTCAGGGGACGGCGGGCGGGGCGATGCGCCCTAGGCGCGAGCGCCGTTCTGCCGATCCGCGCACACCGGGCACTCCGGGCGCGGCTTTAAACCGATCTTGCGGGTTTCTCCCCACAGCGCATCGTAGATCAACATGTCACCGCGCAAGGCCTGACCAGCCTCCGCAATGATTTTTACTGTCTCGACTGCCATCATCGAACCAATCACACCCGGAAGCGGGCCAAGCACCCCTGCCTCGGCACAGGACGGAGCCAGCTCAGCGGCCGGCGCTTTTTCAAAAATGCACTGGTAACACGGAGCACCATTGGCTGGATCAAATACGCTGATTTGCCCCTCCCATTGGCTCAAGGCACCGGAAACCAACGGCTTGCCCAGTTCTACTGCAACACGATTGGCGAGATAGCGCGTATCGAAGCTGTCTGTGCCATCAAGGATGACATCATAGTCCGAGAACAGGTCTTTAGCGATATCATCCGACAGACGGCGTTTGTATGGCCGCACTTCAATATAGGGGTTAATGGATTTCATCCGCTGTTCCGCGGAAAAGACCTTTGGCATACCGATGGCATCGTCACTGTGCACCACCTGCCTTTGCAGGTTGCCGCTGTCGACAACGTCGTCGTCAATCACGCCAATCGTACCGACACCGGCGGCCGCCAGATACATCAAGGCCGGAGATCCAAGCCCACCTGCCCCAATCACAAGCACCCGCGCATCCTTAAGCCGTTTCTGGCCCGGACCGCCCAGTTCGCGCAGCACGATGTGACGTGCATAGCGTTCAAGCTCACCATCGGCGAAGGCACCTGTTTTTTTCTGGGGCGCTTGTTCGGACAGCTTGTGTTCGGCTTGCGTGCGCAGTCGTTTGATTATGGCCCCGTATCCTACGGCCAGACCGGTAAATCCTGCCAAGATCAGCCAAAGTGCGGGGCTTTCACCGGTGGCCAATCGCACGGGGTGTCCATCGGGCAAAATCAGCTGCAAAGCCAGAACAAAGATGAACAACAGGCCAATCATGCAAAGCCGCGCATTGCGCGGGGCCTTCATCAGATGCCCGATGCCCCAAAGCATCGCTGCCAATCCAAGAACCAGGCCCATCAGTTCTTCCCTGTTGAACCGAACCCGCCGGCACCGCGATCAGTATCCGGTAGATTTTCCACGGCCTCAAACTCAGCCTGAACAACCGGCGCCACAACCAGTTGCGCGATCCTATCCCCGTGCTGCACAACAAAGGGGTCCGCTCCTGCGTTCATGACGATCACCCCCAGCGGACCGCGATAGTCGCTGTCGATCGTCCCGGGTGCATTTGGCAGCGTGATCCCATGCTTCAACGCAAGGCCAGAGCGCGGCCTGATCTGCGCTTCAAATCCGGCAGGAATCGCAATCCGCAAGCCCGTTGGCACGAGCGCGCGCGCACCGGGATCAAGCGTCAGACTGCCTTTGTCTGCAAAATTGGCGCGCAAGTCTGCGCCTGCCGCTCCGGCGGTTTCATACTGCGGCACACCAAGGGATTGGTCTGCCCCGTCGTCCCAGACAAACGTAATGGTCGTCACGTGGTCACCATTTCGGAACATGCTGGTTTGTAGATGATCATTTCAGCGCCTCGGCCACTCGCGAGGCCAATCGTTTTGCGACGTCCAGCTTGCCCATACGCGGCCATTCTTCTGCGCCTTGATCCGAAATCAGAACAACCGCATTTTCAGACCCACCCATAATCCCGGTTTCCGGGCTGACATCGTTTGCAATGATCCAATCGCAGCCCTTGCGCTTACGCTTGGCTGTTGCATGCGCAATCACGTCATCGGTTTCGGCGGCAAAGCCGACAACCAGTTGTGGGCGACCCTTTTTGAGCTGGGACACCTCGGCAAGGATGTCGGGATTTTCCGCAAAGGCGAGAGAGGGCAAGCCGTCCTTAGTTTTCTTGATCTTGGAGTCGGAAACACCGTCCACGCGCCAATCTGCCACCGCCGCGGCAAATATCCCGACTTCGACAGGAAGGGCTGACATCACAGCCTCATGCATTTGTTTTGCAGTCTCAACTTCCACAACCAATACGCCCTGCGGCCATGGCTCTGTGGCGGGGCCAGTAACAAAAACAACTTCCGCGCCAAGATCACGCAACGCCTGCGCGATGGCCGTACCTTGCGCTCCGGATGACCGGTTCGCGATATACCGCACCGGGTCGATCGGTTCATGCGTCGGACCGGATGTCACAAGAACGCGTTTGCCCCTCAGCGGACCGTCTTGCAAAGCTGTTTCAATCGCGCCAACGATTTCCATCGGTTCGGCCATCCGGCCGGGCCCATATTCACCACAGGCCATGTCACCCTCGTTTGGGCCAACAACGCTGACCCCATCAGCCCGCAAGGTGGCCAGATTGCGCTGGGTAGCGGGGTGTTCCCACATCCGTACATTCATGGACGGCGCAATCATGACCGGCGTGTCCGTTGCCAACAACAAGGTCGACGCGAGATCGTCAGCCTGCCCCGTCGCCATTTTAGCCATCAGGTCGGCCGTGGCGGGTGCGACAACAACCAGATCGGCAACGCGGCTCAGCTGGATGTGGCCCATTTCCGCCTCATCGGTCAGGTCAAAAAGGTCGGTGTAGACTTTCTCGCCCGCAAGTGCCGACACGCTCAGCGGCGTAACGAATTCGGTTGCAGCACCTGTCAGAACAGGCGTCACGGATGCACCGCGCTCTCTAAGGCGGCGGATCAGGTCCAAGCCTTTGAACGCAGCGATGCCGCCGCCAAAGATCAACAATATCCGTCTACCGCTTAGCATCCTGCACTCCCATTTCTGGCATGACACTATGCGCGAGCAGGCACCCGCTGCAAGGGCGGACCGGTGCGGTTATTTGAACGCAGCACAAGGATCGTCGCGTTCAACATCTGACGCGATCTCGATCATATCGAAAGTGCCTGTCGGCGCGCCGTGCGCCAACTCACCCTGCCCCAAGGCAGCTATACTCAGCTCAGGTGCGACGCGGCTAAGTGCAACCGGTGCGCCCCAATCGGTCCGCGCATGGCCATTTCCCGTGATCACAATCACCGAGCCGCCAGTTTTTTCACGCGCCTCCACGGCGGCACGTGCCAGAAACGCATCACGCAGCCGTTGAATGTCGACCATGACCGGCAGCATTTCCTGAGGCATTGCATCACAGTGGGCGGCCAGTTGAAGTGCCTCGCGTTCTTCCTGTTGATCGGCGGGAAGCGGTTCGGTCAGACCGTAAAGCCCAGCCTCATCACCAAAGATCGCTGTGACGCTTTCGGACATGATGCGCCGCGCTTCGCGTCGGGGTACCGCTGCGCCGAAATAGGCCGCATCTGGTGCTGCAGCAAATATCGGGTGGTACATCGAAAAATCCGGCCAGCCGGATTCTGACCAGCCCAGCGCAGCCTCGAGCTGGTCCTTATCTGCAATCAGTTCGGGTGTTACACGCGCGGCTTGTTCAGCGGTCAGCATTTCAAACACCAGCGCCGCAGGGCCGACCTCCGACACAATCTCGGCCTGCCGTTCGTGATGTGCGGGGTTATCGTGCTGTTCCCCTAGGAACAGCACGTCAGCATCAAATGCCACTTGCTCTGCGTGAACAGTCGGGGCGATCAGTAGAGCCGCGAGTGCAACATACTTCATGCGAGGAAGTGTTGCACCTCACGCGTCTGAGACTCAAGGGACTTGCGCATCTTGGCAAATGCAGCAGCTTCGAGCTGGCGCACGCGTTCCTTGGACAGGCCGAGCTCGTTTCCAAGGCTTTCCAGCGTACGGGACTCATCTCTCAGCTTGCGTTCGCGGACGATGAAACGCTCGCGCTCATTCAGCGCGCTCATCGCTTCAACAAGCCAATTGCGCAATTGCTCGCGATCATGGCTGTCCTCGACAATCTCGTCCGCCTGCGCGCTGTCATCCTCGAGCGCGTCAATCCATTCGCGGCCTTCATCTTCGGTCGATTGGGTCGCATTCAGCGAATAGTCAGAACCGGACAAACGGCCTTCCATCATTTCCACATCGTGCAAAGGCACACCAATCTCGGTCGAGATCATTTGGCGCAGCTGATGCCGATCAAGCGTTTCCCCGGCCGACGCGGCTTCACGCTCGATGCGTGCCTGCACCCGGCGCATGTTGAAGAACAGCGACTTTTGGCTGCTGGTCGAACCGGTGCGGACCATCGACCAATTGCGCATCACGTAGTCCTGAATGGATGCTTTGATCCACCACACCGCGTAGGTCGAAAAGCGAACACCGCGATCCGGGTCAAATTTGTCTGCCGCTTTCATCAGCCCAAGGCCTGCCTCTTGGATCAGGTCGTTCATGGGCGCGCCATAGCGCTTGAATTTGGATGCCATCGAAATAGCCAGCCGCATGTAGGCGGTGATCAGACGGTGAAGAGCCGCTTCATCGCGCTGATCGCGCCATGCATACGCGAGCCGCAATTCCGTCTCAGCATCAAGAAGTTCCGCCTTCATCGCGCGGCGGGACAGTGTCTGGTCGTTAAATCCGTCTAGTGCCATGGTCACTCCCCAGGGTTGTCGCCATTACGGGCGGATTTCTTTGGCCCTTTGTTTATTCTTACGGAACCAATTGCGATCCGGATCACTGACAGTTCGAAAAACTTGGGATAGCTGGCGGGGCGCCAGACCGGTTCGATCCATGGATGTGATGAGGCAGCGCACAAATCGCGATGTAACTTTTGCGCCCTCAGAGGCTACAGTGCCCCTGTTAATTGTCGGAGCTTTCAATGTCTTACAAACTCATTTTAGGCGACTACGCCTATTCAAGCTGGTCCCTGCGCGGCTGGCTTTTGTTTCACCGCTTCGGGATTCCTGCAAAGATGGAATTTGTCGATTTCAACAGCATTGGCGTTGCCGAACAGCTCAAAAAATACTCTCCGGCTCGGACGGTTCCGACGGCCATCTGCGAGGATGGCGCTATTCTTTGGGACAGCCTCGCGCTTGCCGAAGAGATCGCCGAGCGTGAGCCGCAAGCCGGCCTTTGGCCAGAACAACCAGCCCTGCGCGGTCTGGGGCGGTCGCTTGCTTCGGAAATGCACAGCGGGTTTTCATCCTTGCGGAACGAATGTCCCATGAACCTGCGGGTTGCCTATAGCAGCTTTGTCCCTTCTGAGAGCACGAAGGCGGATGTCGAACGGCTGGATGAGGTCTGGTCCTACGCGCTGGAAAAAAGTGGCGGGCCGTGGCTCTGTGGGCGCTACTCGATCGCGGATGTGTTCTACGCCCCGGTCGCGGGCAGGATCGCTGGCTATGGAATTGGCATGAGCGATACCAGTCAGGACTATGTGGCCCGACACCTTGCGGATCCGGCGTTCAGACGTTGGCGCGCGATGGGTATGGTTCGGGGCGATACGCTGCCTTGGTACGCACGCGACTATGACACCCGCTCTTGGCCGGGCCCTGCCGCCAAAGCCGCAAAGGCCATAGATGAAGGTAAGGCGGAAAACGAAACATGCCCTTACTCCGGTGGTAGTGTGAACCATTTGATGGAAATGGACGGACGCATCTTTGGTTTTTGCAACGCCTTCTGCCGCGACAAGACGGTGGCAGATCCCGAAGCGTGGCCAGATTTCATGAAACTGGTGTGAACCGGCCCCCTTCGATCCTAACAGTTTAAAATTCACTAAGAATGGCCGCTGATCGGGCGGCCATTAACCTTTCCTAAACCCCGGCGTCAGACAGTCACATTTGATTAACCGGGATTCAGTCACAATGGTTGCCCACGCCTATACGGTTGCGTTCGAGGGTGTCGAAGCCCGCTCGGTCGAGGTGCAATGCGCCGTGACACCGGGCTTGCCTGCATTTTCGATTGTAGGCCTCCCGGACAAGGCCGTTTCCGAGGCCCGCGACAGAGTGCGAACAGCCTTGTCATCGATGGCCATCGCGCTGCCTTCCAAGCGCATAACCATCAACCTGTCACCCGCCGATCTACCCAAGGAAGGATCGCACTTTGATCTTCCAATCGCGCTTGGTCTGCTCGCTGCATTGGAGATCATTCCCAAGGACGCCGTTTCGCAAACCTGCGCCTTGGGTGAATTGTCTCTGGACGGATCGCTCATGCCTGTGATCGGCGCGCTGCCCGCCGCCATGGCCGCGGCAAATGATGACCGGAGCTTGCTATGCCCTCGTGCCTCCGGTGCCGAAGCTGCTTGGGTGGGCGCATGTTCCGTCATCGGCGCGGCCAGCCTCTTGGACGTGGTTAAACACTTCAATGGGCAATCTGTTCTAGAACCGGCCTCACCCGGCGAAGTCACCGCAGACCCGACAGGGCGGGACCTGCGGGACGTTCGCGGGCAAGAAAGAGCCAAACGCGCGCTCGAAATTGCAGCAGCCGGACGGCACCATCTGATGATGATCGGAACGCCGGGTTCCGGGAAATCCATGTTGGCCGCACGTTTGCCCGGAATTTTGCCCATACTTTCACCTCAAGAAGCTTTGGAAACCTCCATGATCCATTCGCTTGCGGGATTGCTGGATGAAGGGGGCATTTCGCGGCAACGCCCTTTTCGCGAACCGCACCACACGGCCTCCATGGCCGCGATTGTTGGTGGCGGGCGCGGCGCGAAACCCGGTGAAATCAGTCTCGCCCACAACGGCGTGCTATTTCTGGATGAATTTCCGGAATTCGCGCGCGCGGTCCTCGAGACGCTTCGGCAGCCGATCGAGACCGGAGAAGTGATGGTCGCGCGGGCCAACGCGCATGTGAAATACCCATGCCGCTTCATGCTCGTGGCCGCTGCCAACCCCTGTAAATGCGGCTACCTTCCCGACCCGGCGCGCGCGTGTTCACGCGCCCCGGTTTGCGGCGAAGACTATATGGCGCGCATTTCCGGGCCTTTGATGGATCGGTTCGATCTGCGCGTAGATGTGCCCCCCGTCAGTTTCACCGATCTCGACTTGCCAGCATCCGGTGATACCTCGCAGAACGTGGCGCTTCGGGTGCAGGCCGCGCGCGATATCCAGACAGCCCGCTTTGAACATACCAGCGGTCTGCGCACCAATGCCGACACGGAGGGTCAGACACTGGAAGAGATCGCGCACCCAGATGCAGAAAGTCGCGCGCTGCTGCTCCGTGCTGCGGAACGTTTCGGCCTGTCTGCGCGTGGGTATCACCGTGTGTTACGGGTCGCCCGAACGATTGCTGATCTCGAACAATCCGCCACGATCCAGAGACCGCATATTGCAGAGGCACTCAGCTTTCGTTTGCCGGTCGGGGCAAGCGGTTGATCCAGTCGCTTACACCTTCCAGCGTGTGCCGCGCCTCCGGCAGGATGTTGTGAAACAGCGGCCAAACGTGCGGCAAATCGTATTCGATGCATTCGGTTACCGTGACACCCTGCGATCTCAGGTGTGATGCCATCCGCCGCGTGTCATCGAGCAGGATTTCCGTTGTCCCTGCACACAGCCAAATTGGTGGAGAGCCGGTGAAATCCGCCTCAATCGGAGAGGCCCGAGGGTCGCCACGGTCACCCGATCCCAGATATTGCTCCGCCATTTCTTCGACGCGTTCAGCAGGCAAAATCACATCCGCCTCCGCATTGTCACGCAGGCTTTCGGACCGAAACCGGAAATCGGTCAAAGGCGAAAAAACGAATGCGCCTCTGGGCTTGGGCAAGCCCAACCGCAATATTTCACCAAGCAAGGCCAAAACCAATCCGCCGCCTGCGCTGTCACCGCCCAGCACCACATCCGAGGGGTTTTCAAGTGCCTTGTAGGCCTCAAGCGCGTCGTCCATGGCCGCTGGAAACGGATGCTCGGGCGCAAGCCTATACTGGGGAAGCAGACAAAGCGAACCCAGTTTTTTCGAAAGAACAGCAAGCATCGCAGAATGGGTTCGGGGCGAGCCAAAAACATACCCACCCCCGTGAAAGTACAACACCGACGCGTCGCCCTTTGACGTCTTGGCCGCTACGCGAAGGGCAGTTCGTGAACCCAGCTCGACGCTCTGCATGCGAGTGCCGAAAGGCGCATGAAAAAACAGCTTTGCATCCAGTTCGAGACGACGGCGAAGATCATGCTGTGTCTTGGCCCGCCGCATGTGCGGTTTTTGCGTAAGACGCAGCCAGACATTCAAAGGCCGCCGCATCAGGCTCATGCCAGCTTTGCCTCAATGGCCTGCCAAATGCGTTCGGCGACATTGATGCCGTCAAAGCGTTCCAGTTCCTGAATGCCCGTCGGCGACGTGACGTTGATTTCTGTCAGGTGCGTACCAATTACGTCGATCCCTACAAAAATCTGTCCTTGTTCGCGCAAGGTCGGGCCGATTGCTGCGCAGATCTCTTTGTCTCTCGCGCTCAGCGCCACTTTCTCGGGCCGACCACCCACATGCATGTTCGACCGAACTTCGCCTTTTGCCGGAACCCGGTTGATCGCGCCCACCGGCTCTCCGTCCACGAGGATTACGCGTTTGTCGCCCTCGGTCACAGCTGGAAGGTACTTCTGCACGATCAATGGCTCACGCGAGAAACCAGTGAACAACTCGTGCAGCGAACTGAGATTCTTATCGTCCTGCGTCAGTCGGAACACGCCGGCGCCGCCATTGCCATAGAGAGGCTTGAGAATGATGTCACCGTGCCTGGTCCGGAAGTCACGGATCGCGTCCAGATCACGGGCGATCATGGTCGGCGGGGTCAGTTCCGGGAAATTCAGAACCAACAGTTTTTCAGGGTAGTTCCGAACCCAGAAGGGATCATTCACCACCAGTGCTTTGCCCTTGAGCCAATCAAGAAGATGCGTGGTGGTGATGTAGTGCATGTCGAATGGCGGGTCTTGCCTCAGCCACACAACATCCATGTCTGCCAGATCGACCTGTTGGGCTTCTTCCAGGATGGCAGGGTTTTGCGGATCGCGCTGGACCGTCATCCAATGGCCCCGTGCCAGAATGCGCCCCTCGTCAAAAACCAGTTGGTCCGGTCCGTAATAGAAGACGGTATGGCCGCGCTTCTGCGCTTCTTCAGCGAGCCGAAAGCTGCTGTCGGCGTTGATATCGACGGCTGTGATCGGGTCCATTTGAAAGGCGATTTTCATGACGACTCCCTGCGTTGTGAGCCATAGATGGCGCAACACGGGCGGGGGTGCAATGGTCAGGCCGCCAGTGCGTTTTCGATCACGACGACATGACCGCTGACATCAACTGCGGCCAGATCGAAACGCATGGGCGTTAAGGCACCACGCGGCTGGGTGCCCAGAAATTCCTCTGCCGCAGCCAGAAGCCGCCGGATTTGTCGAGACCCGAGTGCGGCAATGGCCAGATCGATGCACCGGCTTTTCTTGACCTCAACGAATACGACTTCACCGGCCCTGACAAAGATCAGATCCACCTCACCAGCCCTACCGCGCCAACGATGGTGCAAGAGGTGATGGCCCGACTGGGTGTACTGCGCGATTACGCTGAATTCAGCACTTTGCCCGGCGTGATAGTTGGTTGCCCCGGCCCGGCGTCGTGCAGCGTTTTTTGCAGACCGTTCGGCAGGCTTTGGACAAACTGTCATCAAAGCCCCCTTTCTGAGCTGGCTATTCTTCGTTTCTTCGGGCCGCCGCGGCCATGGCCGCCTGATAAACCACGCGGCGCTTCAGCCCAAGTTTTGGCGCAAGCGTATCGGCAACGTCCCTGACCGACATGTGCTCCAATGCTTTTTCTATCTCGGCATTCATGAATTCTTCGCTAACGACCTCGGCTTCGCCCTTGCCGATCAAAACCACGATTTCACCTTTGGCTGCGTTTTCCTCGTAAAACGCGGCAAGCTCGTCCAAAGACCCCCGTCGCACTTCTTCGAATTTCTTTGTCAATTCACGGCAAACGGCTGCGGGCCGCGCACCGCCCAAAATCGCCGCGCCGTCGCGCAACATTGCCGCAAGCCGTTTTGGAGATTCGTAGAAAACCAGAGTAGCCTGAACATCCGTCAACCCGCGCAAGGCCTTTTCACGCGCGCCACGTGCATTCGGAAGAAACCCGGCGAACATGAATCTGTCGGTCGGCAACCCCGCCAAGGTCAGCGCATCCATCGCGGCAACAGCGCCGGGTGCCGCCGTGACGGGCAAATCAGCCTCAACTGCTGCGCGCAGCAAATCAAACCCGGGATCCGAGATCATAGGCGTTCCGGCCTCAGAGGCGTAGGCAACTGATTTTCCATCCTCAATCTGGCCAAGCAAGCGAGGGCGAACCCGACTTCCATTGTGGTCATGATAGGCAATCATCGGCCTGTCACCCACCGGAATTCCGTGGATTTCCATCAATCGGCGCAAGCTTCGCGTGTCTTCTGCGGCGAGCACATCAGCGCTCGCCAGAATA
>JAHDIS010000044.1:0-2957 GCA_020630695.1 Paracoccaceae bacterium
CCTTCGACAAAAAACCTCAAACCCAACACTTGGACCACTCCTCGTCACCTCTTGCGTCTCAACCCCTGTTTCACTACCTCCCACTCCATGACACAAGAACTCCACATCGTCGGCGGCGGCATGGCCGGGTCCGAGGCGGCCTGGCAGGCCGCGAACGTGGGCGTGCAGGTCGTGATCCACGAGATGCGCCCCAAGGTCGAAACCTTTGCCCATCAGACCGGCAAGCTGGGCGAGATGGTCTGTTCCAACTCCTTCCGTTCGGATGATGACGAACAGAACGCAGTGGGGCTCTTGCATTGGGAAATGCTTCAGGCCGGCGGGCTGATCATGCGCTGTGCCCATGCC
Organism: Paracoccaceae bacterium; assembly: GCA_020630695.1. Lineage (GTDB taxonomy): Bacteria > Pseudomonadota > Alphaproteobacteria > Rhodobacterales > Rhodobacteraceae > Thalassococcus_A > Thalassococcus_A lentus. The sequence goes on from JAHDIS010000044.1 coordinate 346, forward strand.
CATCGTCTGCCCGCAGGTGGCGCGCTGGCCGTGGACCGCGAGGCGTTTTCGCAGGCTGTGACCGACGCCCTGACCGCGCACCCCAACATCCGCGTGTCATACGAGGAAGTCGACTGCCTGCCCGCCGACGGCCAGTGGATTTTTGCCACCGGCCCACTGACCTCCCCGGCCTTGGGCGCTGCGATCCAGCGCGAAACCGGTGCCGACCGGCTGGCCTTTTTCGACGCCATCGCCCCCATCGTCTATGCCGACAGCATCGACATGTCCAAGGCCTGGCTGCAATCGCGCTATGACAAGGGCGAGACGGAAGAAGAGCAAAAGGCCTATATCAACTGCCCCATGGACAAGGCGCAGTACGAGGCCTTTATCGACGCGCTTCTGGCGGCCGATAAGACCGAGTTCCACGAGGGCGAAACCGCCGGGTATTTCGACGGCTGCCTGCCGATCGAAGTCATGGCCGAACGGGGCCGCGAAACCCTGCGCCACGGGCCGATGAAACCTGTGGGGCTGACCAATCCACATGCACCCGACGTGAAACCCTGGGCCGTGGTCCAACTGCGCCGCGACAATGCGCTTGGCACGCTCTACAATATCGTGGGCTTCCAGACCAAGATGAAGTACGGCGCGCAAACTGCTGTTTTCAAAATGATTCCGGGCCTGCAAGATGCCAGCTTTGCCCGCCTTGGCGGCATTCACCGTAACACCTTTCTGAACAGCCCCACACTGCTGGACGCGCAGATGCGTCTGCGGTCCAAGCCCAACATTCGCTTTGCCGGGCAAGTCACAGGCGTCGAAGGCTATGTCGAAAGCGCCGCCATGGGCCTTCTGGCGGGCCGCATGGCCGCCGCTGAACTCACCGGTGCGCCCCTGCCCGAAGTACCGCAGGACACGGCCCATGGTGCGCTGATCCATCACATCACCGGTGGCGCCGAAGCCAAGACGTTCCAGCCGATGAACGTGAACTTTGGCCTCTTTCGCCCGGTCGACGGGCTCAAGGGCGGGCGTCGCGGCCGCAAGGATCGCTACAAAGCCTATACGGACCGCGCCAAGACCGCATGGTCCGACTGGCTGGCACAACAAAGGCTTGACGGCGCCGCGGCAGAATAGGCAGGCTGTCGGTATGACCGATGCCTTTCTCGATAAAGTCTACAGCGCCCGCAGCGCCGACGAGACCCGCGCGCTCTATGACGCCTGGTCGAAAAGCTACGAAGCAGAGGTGGCCGAGAATGGCTATGTCACGCCGGAACGCTGCGCCAAGGCACTCTACAGCGCCACGAGCGACCCAAGCATGTCGATCCTCGATTTTGGATGTGGCACTGGCCTGTCCGGGCTTGCGCTGAAGCTCGCCGGGTTTCAGGCAATCGACGGCTGCGATTTATCGCCCGGCATGCTGGAACAGGCCCGGGACAAGGACGTTTACCGCAACCTGAGCCAAATCGGCGCTGGCGACTCGCTCCCGGGTGGCTATGCGGCCATTGCCGCGATCGGGGTCATCGGCTCCGGCGCGGCGCCGCTTGAAGTGCTCGATCGCATTCTCGATGCTCTTGAAAGCGGCGGCCTGACAGTCTTTTCTTTCAACGATCACACGCTCGAAGACCCGGGCTATCAGGCACGGGTTGATGCGTTGATCGCGTCGGGACGGGTGCAGGAACTCACCCGCGAACACGGACCACACCTGCCTGCCCGAGACATGAACTCCACAGTATACGTACTTGAAAAAACGTGACTTTCACCACACGGTTTGCACCATCCCCAACTGGCCCTTTGCACCTGGGCCACGCCTATAGCGCATTGCTGGCCCATGATATGGCACGGGAGGCCGGCGGCCGCTTTCTGCTGCGCATCGACGATCTGGACCAAAGCCGCGCCCGCGCGCATTGGGAAAATCAGATCTACGATGATCTGCGCTGGCTGGGCATCACTTGGGATGGCCCGGTGCGCCGACAATCAGATCATTTTGACGACTACCGGCATGCCCTCGAAAGCCTGTCGCGCAAGGGCGCGGTCTATCCCTGTTCCTGCAAGCGCCGCGACATAGAGGCGGCAGCCTCTGCCCAGCAGGAAGGCGTGCCCTCTCATGGCCCCGATGGTCCGATCTATCCCGGCACGTGCCGCCACCGGCGGTTTGAAGACAGGCAATCGGGGGATGCGCTTCGTTTGAACCTCGATATGGCCTGCGGAGCGAAAATGCCGTCATTTCACGAAACCGGACCAGATCACGCAGGCGATCACCAAATTACAGGGCAATACCTCAAGTCCTGCGTTGGCGATCCTGTGCTCGCACGCCCCGGAATGGCCGCCTCATACAACTTTTCCGTGATACTGGACGACGCGGCAACCGAGATCACCCATGTGGTGCGCGGCGAAGATCTGTTCACCGCCAGCTACATCCAATGCTTTTTCCAATGGGACATCGGCCTGCCCGCGGTAACCTACCACCACCACCGCTTGATCCGGGACGAGTCTGGCAAACGCCTTGCCAAACGCGACGACGCTCGCGCTATTGCCACCTACCGCGCCGATGGCGCCACGCCACAGGACGTCCGCAGACTGGTCGGGCTATAACCCACGTCTTCTTCTTTGATAAAATACTCCGGGGTCCGGGGCAGAGC
>JAHDIS010000044.1:2967-36112 GCA_020630695.1 Paracoccaceae bacterium
GGGATTTTTTTCAAAAAAAGGGGGGACCCGCGGGTCATACCGGCATTGGCGCCATCAGTTCGGTTTCCTCATCTCCCGCGACGGAAGTGTAGAAACACGATCGGCGGTTGGTGTGACAGGCCGCCCCCTCCTGACGGACCACGGCCAACAGACAATCGCGATCGCAATCCACCCGCAGATCAACCAGTTCCTGCGTGTGGCCCGACGTTTCACCCTTGATCCAAAAAGACTGTCGCGACCGCGACCAATAGGTCACGCGCCCCGTTTCCAGCGTTTTTGCGACCGCCTCGGCATTCATCCAGGCCATCATCAAGACCTCGCCGGTGCCCTCGGCCTGCGCAATACAGGGGATCAGCCCACGGTCGTTATAGACCAAAGTCGAAGGATCGAAGGACATATGCAAAAACCTTTTTGAACCGTGTGTCTGAACGCCTATGTATGGGGCAGCACGGAAAAGGAAAAGCCATGTCTGGCGAGAACGACCTGATCAAGCTCTACTCGGGCAAAATTCTTGAACTGGCTGCGGATATCCCGCACCTGTCACGTCTTGATGCGCCCGGTGCCACCGTCAAGAAACGCTCGCCTCTGTGTGGGTCAACCGTCACTGTTGACCTGACCATGATCGACGGACAGGTTTCGGAATTTGGTCAGGACGTCAAAGCCTGCGCTTTGGGGCAAGCGGCAGCATCGGTTGTCGGTTCTGCCATTGTCGGTTGCACCGCCGAGCAGATCGAGCAGGCCCGCGACGCACTTCGCGCGATGCTCAAAGAAGACGGCCCCACACCACCTGCCCCCTTCGACGGCCTCGAAGTGCTGCGCCCGGCGCAGGCTTACAAGAATCGACACGCTTCCATCCTGCTCGCTCTTGAGGCCGCAAGCGAAGCGGCCCGACAGAGCGAAAGCGCGCATAGCGCCTAGCGGGTTTTTGGCTTCGCGCCTGTTTGCCTGCACATCGCCACCAATGCAAAAAAAACCGCCGCGCTTCCGTATGGAAGGCGGCGGGCAGTGACGCGTCTTGTTTGATCCCGGGGCGCTTGGCGATCAGGCAGGCCAAGCTGGGGACAGGCAGCGTATCGGGACAGGTGATACGCAACGCCCGGGATGAAAAACGCAGGCAGAAATTGAAACCTCAGACGATGGTGGGCAGGTGCAGCGCGCCGACAAGAATGACCATCAGCGCTGTTGCGCCCAGAGCATCTTGCCAGAGTGTACCGTTCTGACGGGCTAGTGCTGATTTCACTGTCTCGATCATGGTGCGCTCCGTTGCTTTCCTTCGTGTTGCACCTTTGTTCTCATATCCTTAACGCCGTGTAAAGAACTTTTTGAGAACAAAAGCGAACAAAATGGATTTTTATAGAACGCGACAGGAACAAACAGCGGTCAATTGCGCGGCTCAGCCCACTCCGATCAGACGAATTGCTTCGTCCTGACGCATGAGCCACAGCAACAAACGGGCCGCTTTGCCGCGTTCGCTGCTCAGACCGGGATCCTGTTCCAAAAGCGCGCGCGCGTCGCTTTGGGCAACGGCCATCAGCGCGGCCTGCCGCTCCAGATCTGCGATCTTGAACCGCGGCAACCCCGATTGTGCCGTTCCGATCAGATCACCTGCCCCGCGCATTTCAAGGTCAACCTCAGCGATCCGAAATCCGTCTTCGGTTTCGCGAAGGGTGGTCAGCCGGCGCGATCCGGTTTCCGAAAGCGGAGACTGATACATCAGCAGACAGGTACTCTCCGCTTCTCCGCGCCCGACACGTCCACGCAACTGGTGCAACTGTGCCAGACCAAAGGTCTCGGCGCGCTCGATCACCATGATCGAAGCGTTGGGCACGTTGACACCCACTTCGATGACCGTAGTGGCCACCAGAACCGAGGTTTTGCCAGCCAGGAAATCCGCCATGGCCGCGTCTTTTTCCGCAGGCGGCATTTGTCCGTGAACCAGCCCGACAACCCCTTCGCCCAGCGCGGCCCGCAACCGTTTGAACCGCGCTTCGGCCGCGATCAGGTCAGACACTTCGCTTTCTTCAACCAAAGGGCAAACCCAATAGGCCTGTCTGCCCTCGGCTACCGCGCGGCGCAGATGGTCCACGACCTCGTCCATCCGTTCTGTCGACACGAGGGCAGTCTTGACGGGTTTGCGCCCGGGCGGTTTTTCGTCCAACACCGAGACATCCATGTCGCCATATTGCGCCAATGACAGGGATCTGGGGATCGGCGTGGCGGTCATGACCAGAACGTCCGCCCCCTGCCCCTTTTTCCCGAGCTCCAGCCGTTGCCGAACGCCAAAGCGATGTTGTTCGTCCACGATAGCCAGACGCAGGTCAGAAAAAGCCACGTCTTTTTGAAACACAGCATGCGTGCCCACCAAAATCTGGATGTCACCGCGTTCCAGTGCTGCCAGTTTGGCCCGGCGTTCCGCCCCCTTGTCGCGCCCTGTCAGCAGCTCGAGCACCACGCCCGCCTCTTCGGCCAAGGGTTGCAGACCCTCCAGATGCTGGCGAGCCAGGATCTCCGTCGGCGCCATCATAACGCCCTGGCCGCCGGCCTCGACCGCGACGAGAAGTGCCATGAAGGCCACCAGTGTTTTGCCAGCCCCCACATCGCCCTGCAGCAAACGGTTCATCCGGTCCGGATCCGCCATGTCAGCCGCAATCTCGTCCATGGCGCGTAACTGGGCACCTGTTGGTTTATAGGGCAGCTGTGACAAAACCTTTGCCCGCAAGCGACCATCGCCCGTGGACACGATCCCGCTGATCTTGCGCCGGTCCGCCCGTGCCAGAGCCAGCGTCAACTGATGTGCCATCAGTTCATCATATGCCAGCCTTGCCCGGATCGGAGCGGTGGCTGCCAGATCGCCCTGCCCCTGCGGATGATGCGCCTCGCGTATCGCCTCGGCCCATGTGGGCCAGCCTTCCTGCTCACGCTGGGATGGATCAATCCACTCGGGCAACTCTGGAACGCGGGTCAAGGCATCGGCGACGGCCTTGACCATCAGCTTCTGAGTCACGCCCGATGTCAGCGGATAAACAGGCTCAAACTCAGGCAGATCGGCGATGTCATCGTCGCGCAGGATATGATCGGGGTGTACCATCTGCGGAACGCTGTCGAACAATTCGACACGTCCTGAAACCACCCGTGTTTGCCCACTGGGCAAAACCCGCCGCAGGTATTCATCGCGGGCATGAAAGAACACGATCTGAAACCGCGTAGCTGCATCATCCGCTTCGATCCGGTATGCGCCCCCCCGGCTGCGCGGGGCCCTGTGCTGGCCAATCTGCGCCCGCACCGTCACGATCCCAGGCAGATCGGCCCCCTGCACCGTGTCGCGAAGCCGCCGGTCAATCACCGAATAGGGCAAGGTATAAAGCAAATCACGCGGTGCCAGCACATCCAGATGCTCCAGCGCGGTCGCGGTCTTGGGGCCGATCCCGTCCAACCCCTTGATGTCCGCAAACAGCGGCCAGAGTGGTTCGGGCCGCCCGCTCATCCGCTGATCAGCTCCAACCAGCCGTCTTCGTCCAGAATGGTCAGGCCGAGATCGCGGGCCTTCTTTTCTTTACTGCCCGCGCTCGGGCCCGCCACGACAATATCGGTCTTGGCCGAAACCGAGCCAGACACCTTGGCCCCAAGGCTTTCGGCGCGTGCTTTGGCCTCGGCCCGGGTCATCTTTTCCAAGGTTCCGGTGAACACCACGGTCTTGCCTGCCACTGGTGATCCATCGGTGTCGGGCCGTTCTTCATCCTGAACGTCAAGATGGGCCACCAACCGGTCAATGGCCGCGCGCTCGTTATCCTGATTGAAGGTCGAGACCAGCGATTCCGCCAACACGCTGCCGACGCCGTCGATGGCCAGCAAATCGTCCCAGGCCGGCCCCTCAAGGGGCGCGGCCTGTTCAACCGCCGCTTCAAAACTGGTCCAGTTGCCATAGTGACGGGCCAGAAGGTTGGACACCTGTTCCCCCACATGCCGAATGCCCAGCGCAAAGATGAGACGGCCCAGCCCGATCTTGCGCCGTGTATCAATCGCATCGAACAGGTTCCCGGCTGACTTTTCGCCCCAGCCTTCCTTGTTCCTGAGCTGTTGAAGCCCACTGCCAAAGCGTTCTCGGAGCGTAAATATATCCGCAGGCTCGGCTATCCATCCGTCGGAATGAAACTGTTCAACCTGTTTGGCCCCCAACCCTTCGATATCGAAGGCTGAGCGCGACACGAAATGTTTGAGCTTTTCGACCGCTTGTGCCGGGCAAATCAGCCCGCCGCTACACCGCCGGACCGCATCACCTGCCTCGCGGATCGCATCCGATCCACATTCGGGGCAGAGCTGTGGAAAGGCATATGGCACACTATCCGCAGGGCGTTTTGACAAATCGACATCGGCAACCTTGGGGATCACGTCACCGGCGCGGTAGACCTGCACCCAGTCGCCTGCCCGGATGTCCTTGGGCGCGCCCTTTTCATCGGGACGGATCGGCATACCCTTGGCGTCGATGCCAGCAATGTAGTCTTCGTTGTGCAATGTGGCGTTCGACACCACCACCCCCCCGACCGTGACCGGGTTCAGTCGCGCAACCGGGCTCAGGGCCCCGGTTCGACCCACCTGAATGTCGATGGCTTCAAGGGTGGTCCAGGCCAGTTCAGCAGGGAACTTGTGTGCGATTGCCCAGCGCGGCGTTGTTGAGCGGAAGCCAAGCCGTGCCTGAAGCGCGAGATCGTCAACCTTGTAGACCACACCGTCGATGTCATAACCCAGCGTGGCCCTGCGTTCTTCGATCAGGCGGTACTGCGCGATCATCGCGTCCGTCGTGTCACAAAGCGCCGTCAAGGGATTGGTCTGAAATCCCATATGCGCCAGCCGTTCAATCGCGGCCATCTGCGTTTCTGCCAAGGGGGCGGACAGTTCACCCCATGAATAGGCAAAGAAACGCAAAGGCCGATCACGGGTGATCGAAGAGTCCAACTGCCGCAAGGAACCCGCTGCAGCGTTCCGCGGATTGGCAAACGGTTTGCCACCGCGTGCCTCTTGGCGCGCGTTGAGGTTTTCAAAGTCGGCGTGGCTCATGTAAACCTCGCCGCGCACTTCCAGCACATCGGGCGCGTCCGCAATCTGACGTGGGATGTCCGCGATGGTCAGGGCATTGGCCGTGACGTTTTCACCCTCAGCGCCATCGCCGCGCGTGGCGGCCTGAACAAGGCGCCCCTGCTCATAGCGCAAAGACAATGAAAGACCATCGATCTTCGGCTCAGCCGTGAACCCGAGCGGGGCCGACTCGGCCAATCCCAGATAGCGTTTGATCGAGGCCACAAAGTCAGCCACGTCTTCATCTTCGAAAGCATTGGAAAGGGACAGCATGCGCACCGCATGGCTGACTTTGGAAAAACCCTCGGCAGGTGCGGCGCCGACTTGGTCGCTGGGGCTGTCTGAGCGCTTGAGCGTCGGGAACCGTGCTTCAATCGCAGCGTTGCGCTTCTTCAGCGCATCGTAGTCAGCGTCACTCAGATCCGGGGCGTCATTGGTATGATAGGCCGTGTTCGCAGCCAAAAGAGCCTGCGCCAAACGCGCCAGTTCGGCGGCGGCCTCCTGCTCTGTCAGTTCCTCTACGGCTTTCAGCTCCATGGCCCGCCCCCTCGGTTCGCAGCGTTAAGCGAAGTGATAGGCTTGGGCCGGGGTACAGTCCAGTCTTTGGCGCAGGATCGATCCCATCAATGACCGGTGGGGGTGCGGGAAACAGACCCTGCGGCGTTTCCCGCTGTGCTTCAGGCGCTGGCTGCCAGTCTGCCGCTTTGGTCGTGAACCGGATCGGGATCGCGCAGAACATATCCACGCCCCCAGACCGTTTCGATGTAATTGTCGTCCCCTGTCGCCTCGGACAGCTTTTTGCGCAGCTTGCAAATAAAGACATCGATGATCTTGAGTTCAGGTTCATCCATGCCGCCATAGAGATGATTCAAGAACATCTCTTTGGTCAGGGTGGTGCCCTTTCGCAGGCTGAGCAGTTCAAGCATCTGATATTCCTTGCCGGTCAAATGCACCGGCTTTCCGGATACTTCGACTGTTTTGGCATCCAGATTGACCGCCACTTTGCCTGTTCGAATGATGGACTGGGAATGCCCCTTTGAACGGCGAATGATGGCGTGAATGCGCGCAACCAATTCGTCCCTGTGGAAAGGCTTGGTCAGATAGTCATCGGCGCCGAATCCAAAACCCTTGATCTTGTTTTCGGTGTCATCTTCGCCCGACAGGATCAGGATCGGCGTATCAATACGCGCCACCCGCAGCTGCCGCAGAACTTCGTAACCGTTCATATCGGGCAAATTGAGGTCCAAAAGGATCAAATCGTAATCATAAAGCTTCGCCAGATCGATGCCCTCTTCTCCAAGATCGGTGGAATAGACATTGAGGTTGGCATGGCTGAGCATCAGTTCGATACTTTTTGCCGTGGTAGGATCATCTTCCACCAAAAGAATGCGCATGGATGTTCTCCGGAAAGTGAGTGGTTCGTGAACTGAAAAGAACCCTGTTCGAAATTAGTTAACGCCTCCTTACTGTAGTGGAAAAAACCAAACGATCAACTTAAGGTTGTCTAAATTTCTGAATCCGGGTGGTTTTGAGCGCTTCTTCGCCATGCAGAGTCGCGGCTTGCATCCATGACTGCAGTTCTTCTTCGCTCAGACCATAGCGCTCCAGCGCTTCTTCCATTGGCAACAGCCCGTATTCCACAGCTTTTACGACCGTTGCCTTGCGCGATGCCACCCAGCGGCGTGTGTTGCGTGGCGGCAGATCAGCCCGTGTCAGATGGCCGCCGTTGGGCAGTTTTACCGCGCGCGGCCCGTCAATTTTCTTGAGATACATGTTATCCCTCGTTCTTTGGCTGATGACATCAAGCCCGCGCGCGCTTAACAGCCTCTAAAACGCCCCCTTGAGAATGCTTCGGATTTTCCTATATTTCCGGACAATTCCACGGAGAACTGAATGCCCTATGATGCCGAAAGGCTGAATTCCCTTGGCTTTCCCAAGGCCCCTGCCGAAACCCGCGTGGTTGTGGCCATGTCCGGTGGCGTCGACAGCTCAGTTGTCGCGGCACAGCTAAAGGACGAAGGCTATGACGTGGTCGGCGTGACGTTGCAGCTCTATGACCATGGCGCAGCCCTGGCCAAAAAAGGTGCGTGCTGTGCCGGGATCGACATTCACGATGCGCGGCGCGTGGCCGAGGAAATGGGCTTTCCGCATTATGTGCTGGATTACGAGAATATTTTTCGGGATGCGGTCATCGAAGAGTTCGCAGACAGCTATCTGGGCGGCGCAACCCCGGTGCCCTGCATCCGCTGCAACGAGCGGGTGAAGTTCAAGGACCTGCTGGAGACCGCAAAGGATCTGGAGGCCGATTGCATGGCAACGGGCCACTATATCCAGCGCAAAACTGGAGACCATGGACCCGAGTTGCACTCGGCCGTCGATGCGGGCCGCGATCAGAGCTATTTTCTGTTCTCGACCACCCCCGAACAGCTGTCTTTCCTGCGCTTTCCACTGGGGCATCTGCCAACCAAGGACGCAACCCGCGCGCTGGCCGCGAAATACGGTCTTGCCGTTGCAGACAAACCGGACAGTCAGGATATTTGCTTCGTGCCCGATGGCGACTACGCCGGCGTGATTGAAAAGCTGCGCCCCGGCGCCGCCGAACCCGGCGAAATCGTACACGCAGACGGGCGGGTGCTGGGCACGCATCGCGGCGTCATTCACTACACCATCGGTCAGCGGCGGGGCCTCGGCATCGGCGGCCTGTCAGAGCCTCTGTATGTGGTCAAGTTGGACGTGGATGCGAAAAAGGTGGTCGTTGGGCCCAAAGAGATGCTGGCAACCCGTACCATCCCGGTGCGCGAAATCAACTGGCTGGGAGACGAGCCTTTTACATCGCGCGATGCATGGCATCTGGCCGTCAAGGTCAGATCAACCCGCCCACCCCGTGAAGCCATTATTCGGCCCCTGTCGGACACCGAGGCCGAAGTGGAGCTGCTGACCCCGGAAGAAGGTGTATCGCCCGGTCAGGCCTGTGTGTTCTATGCGCCCGAAGGATCGCGCATTTTCGGCGGTGGCTGGATCTGGCGCGGACACTGATCGTGTAGCGGCCAAGAGCTTGGCGGACCGGCATACGAGAGGCGCACCGTGAAATCGGGGGGCCAGCCCCCCGCGCCCCCCGGGATATTTGCAGCACAAAGAAGCACATGCGAGGGGCGATCAATGAAGATTGACCGCCAAGGTTTCGCGGTCAGCTGCCGGGTTCCTGATACACGCCCTGTTCCTTGAGCGCATCCACCACCTCTTTGGGCATGTAGGTTTCATCGTGCCGTGCCAGGATTTCCTGTGCAACAAAAACGCCATCTACGTAGCGCCCGGTTCCGACCATGCCCTGATTTTCCTCGAAAAGGTCCGGCAGAACGCCGGTATAGGTAACCGGAACCACGGCACCGCCGTCGGTCACATTGAACCGGATCGTTTCGCCGTCGCCGCGCACCAGACTGCCTTCTTCGACGAGACCGCCAATGCGGAACACTTCGTTGGGCTGAGGCGGCTCTTCGACGACCTGACTGGGCGAGCGGAAGAAATTGATCCCGTCGCGCATCGCGTACCCGATCAGCGCGGTCGAAACCACCAACGCCACCGCCGCGAGGGCAATCACCTGAATCCGGCGCTGTTTCTTGAGCGATTTCAGAGCCATGGGGCCCTCCTACATAGGCTTTGCGCTCTATATAATCGAAATGACGCCCAATGGGGAGAGGCCCGCGCGGAATGTCACAGCTTGGCAGTCTGCCCAAGGCACGGTAAGGCGAGCCTAAGGGCAAATCAGAGGACGGCGCGATGAAAGTGGCCATCGCCACATCGGACTATTTCGTGATGGGCGAGACGTTCATCAACCGTCACATCGAACATATGTTCGGCGGCAATACGGCCGTGATCTGCGGGCGCCACAATGGTCAGGACCCACTGGGCAAGCCCCTGTTTACCCGCCGCGCCCCCCTGAGCGCCAAGGACAAGATCCTGGCGCCCTTCGCAGCACTGACCGGCGCGGCCCTGCACGGCACCTCGCGGCTGCCCTTCGGAGACAATCGCCAACGCCTGATGACCTTTCTGAAGGATCAGAAGGTTGACGTGATCCTGGCTGAGTTCGGGACACAGGCGCTGGTTCTGGCCAAACTCGGCAATGACATGGGATTGCCGGTCTACACCTATTGGCGCGGCACAGACGCATCAGCTGCGCTGCGATCGCGTCAGCGGGTTCGGTCCTATCGGTTGATGATGCCCCGACTGGCGGGAATGTTCTCGGTCAGCCAGTTTTTGCTCGACAATCTTGCAGCACATGGAATTGCGCACACCAATGCGCATGTGGTGCCCTCTGGCGTGGATATCCGCCGCTTTGCACCCGGAGCCAAAACCGCTGGCAGTTTTCTCGCCGTCGGACGGATGGTGGAAAAGAAAGCGCCTCAGATCACGCTGCGCGCCTTTGCCAAGGCCGCACAGGGCCGGGACGCCCATCTGACCTTTATCGGCGACGGGCCGCTTCTGGAGACCTGCCGCGCGCTGGCCGCAGAGTTGGGCGTGGCTGAACAGGTCACCTTCACCGGCGCCCTGCCCCATGCCGAAGTTCGTGATCACCTGGTCGAAACCGAGGTATTCCTACAGCATTCCATCACCGCCAAGAACGGCAACACCGAAGGTCTGCCCACCGCGATACAGGAGGCTCTGGCCTGCGGCTGCATCACGCTGTCGACGCGGCATGCCGGCATTCCCGAAGCCGTGGAGGACGGGCAGAACGGATTGCTGGTGGATGAATGGGATGAGAGCGGATTTGCTGCAAAGATCACTCAGATTCTGGATATGCCGGATCGATCGGCCATGACGCGCGCTGCGCGGGCAACCGCCGAGGCTAAATTCGACAATGCGCAAGGTTTGGCGCGGGTCGAAGCGGTCATCCGCGACGGACCAAAGCGGTCTGATTGATCTTTTAGCGCAACCATGGGCGCTGCCATCTTGCATGGCGCGCGCGCTTCCGGCACATTCTGAACAACTGTTCAATTCACGCAGACCGGAGGCACCACCATGGATTTTGCCCTTTCCGAAGAACAAACCGCCATCTTCGACATGGCGCAGGCCTTTGGCCAGGAGCATATCGCACCCTATGCGCGCCAGTGGGAAGCCGACGGCACAATCCCCAAGTCACTCTGGCCGCAATTGGCCGAGCTGGGCTTTGGCGGGCTGTATGTATCCGAAGAATCCGGAGGCTCTGGACTGTCGCGGCTCGATGCGACCTTGGTCTTCGAAGCCCTCTCCATGGCGTGCCCCTCGGTCGCGGCCTTCCTGTCGATCCACAATATGTGCGCACGCATGATTGACAGCTTTGGGTCGGACGATCTGAAGGCGCGCGTTTTGCCAAAGGCTCTGACCATGGACATGGTGCTGAGTTACTGCCTGACAGAGCCCGGGTCCGGATCGGATGCGGCGGCCCTGAAAACAAGGGCGGAAAAGACCAATGAAGGATACAAGCTAAACGGAACAAAAGCCTTTATTTCAGGCGGCGGCTATTCTGATGCCTATGTGGTCATGTGCCGGACCGGCGAGGACGGGCCAAAAGGGATTTCTACGGTCATCGTCGAAGATGGCGCAGCAGGTCTGAGTTTTGGCGGGCTTGAAGACAAGATGGGCTGGCGTTCGCAGCCGACCGCGCAGGTTCAGTTCGACGACTGCGTAACACCTCATGACATGATGGTTGGCGAAGAAGGCCAAGGCTTCAAATACGCCATGGCCGGATTGGATGGCGGGCGCCTGAACATCGCCGCCTGTTCACTGGGCGCCGCGCAATCCGGTCTGGATGCGACGCTGGCCTATATGGCCGAGCGCAAGGCCTTTGGCAAAAGCATCGACCAGTTTCAGGCCCTGCAATTCCGGCTTGCGGATATGGAGATCGAATTGCAGGCGGCGCGCACCTTCTTGCGGCAAGCCGCGTGGAAACTGGATACCGGCGCGCCGGATGCCACCAAGTTCTGCGCCATGGCCAAGAAGTTCGTGACCGAAGCGGGCAGCAAGGTCGTCGACCAATGCCTGCAATTGCACGGCGGCTACGGATACCTTGCCGATTACGGCATCGAGAAACTGGTACGTGATCTTCGTGTGCATCAGATCCTCGAAGGCACCAATGAGATCATGCGCCTGATTGTGGCACGGCAGATGCTCGCGCGGTGAACGTCACCCCACACTGACACTTGCCACCTGACATCGGCCAACCTGGCCATCGGAGTTTTGCACCATGACCGACATTTTGATCCGCACCGAAGGCAAAGCGGGGCGCATTACCCTGAACCGGCCCAAAGCTCTCAACGCGCTCAGCTATGCCATGTGCCTTGCGATTGAAGAGGCACTGGACCGGTGGGCCAAAGATGATTCCGTTGCGTTGGTCGTACTGGACGCCGAAGGCGATCGCGCCTTTTGCGCGGGTGGTGACATTCAGGAAATGTACGACACAGGCACCGCCGGAGACTATGACTATGGCCGCCAGTTCTGGCGCGACGAATACCGGATGAACGCCAAGATCGCCGAGTATCCAAAACCCATCGTCAGTTTCCTGCATGGCTTTACCATGGGTGGCGGTGTGGGCTTGGGCGGGCACTGCAGCCACCGCATCGTTTGCGAAAGCACACAGATCGCCATGCCTGAATGCTCGATCGGTTTTGTACCGGACGTGGGCGGATCCTACATTCTCGCCAAGGCGCCCGGGCGTCTGGGCGAATACCTCGGCCTGACAGCCACGCGCATGGGTCCGGGGGATGCCATCCACGCAGGTTTCGCCGACGCTTATGTGCCCGAGGCCGAATGGGGCGGGCTCAAATCCGATCTTTGCAGCACCGGCGATGTTGCGGCCATTCCCCAGCACCCTGCCCCGCACAGCCCCTTGGCAGATCAGCAGGCCGAGATCGATCGCTTGATGGGCACAGAAGATCTTCAGGGGATGCTCAACCAACTGCGCGGCGACGACAGCGAATTTGCTGCCAAGACCCTGTCCAAACTGGAACGCATCGCGCCGTTGTCATTGGCCGTGACCATCGAGATGCTTCACCGCCTACGCGGGCCGTCGCTCAATATTCGCAAGGCGCTGGAACTGGAATATCGGGTCAGCCACCGGGTCATGGAGCACGGCGATTTTCTGGAAGGCATCCGTGCGGCCATCATCGACAAGGATCGCACCCCGAAATGGCGACACACGCTGGACAAGGTGCCGGCTGTTGATGTCTCTTTCATGCTGCGGCCCCTTGGCAAAGAGGCCCTGCAATTCGAACGGGAGGATACAGGTATGAACATCGGTTTCATCGGACTGGGCAACATGGGTGCACCCATGGCCGCCAATCTGGCCAAGGCTGGGCACACTGTGGTCGGTTTTGACGTCGCCGGGACGGCCGTCGAGGGATGCGCGCAAGCCACCAGCGCAGTCGAGGCCGCCACAAATGCCGATGTGGTTGTCACCATGCTACCGAACGGAAATATCCTGCGATCGGTCGCAGACGAGATCGTTCCGGCCATGAAATCCGGGGCTGTCCTGTTGGACTGCTCGACCGTCGACGTCGAAAGCGCACGCGCGGTTGCGGAACAGGCCCAGTCTGCCGGGTTGGGTGCGCTGGATGCGCCCGTGTCGGGCGGCATTGGTGGCGCCGCGGGCGGGACATTGACCTTTATGGTCGGCGGCAGCGGCGACGCCTTTGACATTGCAAAACCGCTGTTCGACATCATGGGGCAAAAGGCCGTGCATTGCGGTCCGGCCGGAAACGGTCAGGCCGCCAAGATCTGCAACAACATGATCCTTGGCGTAACCATGATCGCCACCTGCGAAGCCTTTGCACTCGCTGACAAGCTCGGGCTCGACCGTCAGGCAATGTTCGACGTGGTCAGCACATCCTCGGGCTATTCATGGACAATGAATGCCTACTGCCCTGCCCCCGGCGTCGGCCCGCAATCCCCGGCAGACAATGGCTATAAACCCGGGTTCGCCGCAGATTTGATGCTCAAGGATTTGCGTCTGGCGCAACAGGCCGCCGAGGCTGCGGATGCCGACACACCAATGGGCGCAGCGGCGATGGCGCTCTACCAAACCTTTGTTGAAAACGAAGATGGTGCCGGTCAGGATTTCAGCGCAATGCTGCCCCGCTTCGAAACGCGCGGACGCGATTGATTTGTGCAAAAATGGGGACAATTCCGGTACAAGGCTGGAATTGTCCCGAACCAACCCAAGTGGAAAACAGGCAAATCCGTCAATAAAACAAGGGTTTTTCAACAAGCTAAATTGTGGCGCAAACAGCCACAACAATTTTCCGGCTGCCCCAAAGTTAACGTGGAAGTAACCTAAACAAACCACTTCTATTGGCCACTTTGTCCTCAAGAGCGCAACAAATCGCGCCACAGTTGAGGACGAGTAAATGCCAACGGCAACCGAGCTACCGATTGATACAACGGCCACCGCGCTGGACATGGCCAATGAGATTTTTGGCAGTGGCGCGACGGTCAATTCCGCCACCTACTTTGGCGATAACAACGCTTCGGGCATCTACTCGAACGGCGACGTGGTTTCGCCCTTTGCAACGCCGGGTGATACCGGTGTCATTCTGTCGACGGGCAACGTAGCAGATTTCACCAACTCGGACGGCACCACCAACACCAACACCAGCGCAGGCACCAGCACAGACACTGCCGGTGTGGATGGCGACGCGCAGTTCAACGCCCTCGCTGGCGGCAACAACACCTTTGATGCAGCGATTTTGGAAGTCGACTTTACGCCAACCGGGGACACGCTGACCGTCGATTTCGTGATCTCGTCCGAAGAATACCCGGAATACATCAACTCTCAGTACCTCGACGCTGTCGGCGTCTGGGTCAACGGTGTTCAGGCAACTGTCTCGATCGGTGACGGCACGGCGTCAGTCGGGAACATCAACGGTGCGGAAACACCCAACCTTTACAACGACAACGCCGCGGATCAGTACAACACCGAGATGGATGGCTTTACCATCACCCTGACGTTTGTCGCCCCCGTAAACCCCGGCGTGGTCAATACTCTGCGCATTGGTGTGGCCGATGTCTTTGACTCCAGCTACGATACCAACCTGTTGATTGCAGGCGGCTCTGTTCAGGCAACCATTGTTGCGCAGGACGACTCGGTATCGCTCGGCAACAACGACACCAAGACACTCGACGTGCTGGACAACGACAGCTCAACCGGTGGAACGCTTACCGTCACACAGATCAATGGCACAGCCGTCAGCGCGGGCGATACCGTTACGCTGGCAACCGGGCAGTCCATCACGCTGAACGCTGACGGAACATTCGAGATCACTGGCGACGGCGATGCGGAAACCGTCTACTTCACCTACGAAATCGAAGATGCTTCGGGCAATCTGGATACGGCGGTCGTAGAGGTCACGCAGGTTCCCTGCTTTGTGCACGGCACATATATCGACACACCAAATGGCCCAAAACTGATCGAGGATTTGCGCCCCGGCGATAAGGTTCTGACATTGGACAATGGCGCCCAGCCTATTCGGTGGATTGGCCAGCGCACGGTACCCGCCGTTGGCAATCATCGTCCGATCCGCATTCGCAAGGGTTCCTTTGGCGCATCACGGGAACTGATGCTGTCTCCGCAGCACCGTGTGCTGATTGCGCATTACTGGGCCGAGCTGATGTTTGGATCAGACGAAGTGCTGGTCAAGGTCAAGGATCTGGTGAACGACGCAACCGTGCGCCCTGTAACCGACATGGAAACCGTAACCTATTTCCACATCCTGTTTGACGAACACCATATCCTCACGGCGAACGGTGTGACCTGTGAAAGCTACCTGCCGGGGCCTGCCCTACAGGAACAGTTTGATCCCGACACACAGGCCGAAATCATTTCGTTGTTCCCAGAGTTGAATGAAGGGTTCGAAAACTACGGCCCTGCCGCCAGAACGATCTTGAAAACACCCGAGGCCGCCGCGCTGTGCAATGCCATTGCGGCATAATGGCCGGATAACGCCAAGGTGATCCTCGAAGTATTCCATTTTCAGAATGTCTTGGTATGATGATCGCTGTATCAACAGTAGCATCAGACAGGATTGAGATTATGAAAAAGAATGTTGGCGGCCTGGATCGCATCTTGCGCATTGCCTTTGGCGCGGCGCTGCTGCTTGGATTTTTCCTCAACGCAGACGCAGCCTATCGCTGGGCATATCTTTTGGGCATTATTCCACTGGCGACGGGTCTTATTGGCACCTGTCCGCCCTATGCCCTGCTGGGTATCAACACCTGCAAAGTAAAAAACTGAAACGAATGCGCCCCGATCAGGGGCGTTTTCCCATTTCTTCACGTAGCGTTTTCAGCGCATCTGAAGCGCTGCGTGCGATGCGTTGCCCTTCCGCGATGGCTTCTTCGGCGCGAAACAGCTCCATCACCGAAACCGACGACAAATCTGCATCCAGAACCACATCCGCCGGATCGACCGCGGCGCGAGAAGCGCGCAGAAATTCAGTCAGAATGTCGATCGATGTAGAAACCACATCCATATAGGCCGGGCCGCTTTCCTGCTTTGGCTCGGAAAGCCAGTCCGCAACGCCCTGAGGCAGATAGCCACGCAATCCTTCGCCGCCAATGCGGGACAGATAACTGTCTTCTTCCTTGGGCTCCCACAATGTGTTTCCGGATTTCGCATTTGGATTTACCGCGATTGTTCGCGCTGCGCCAAGCGCCCGGCACGCCGAAGTGGGCACCGGGTTAATCAGCCCACCATCCAAAAGCCAGCGCCCGTCATGTTGACATGGCGAAAATACACCCGGAATGGCAATCGATGCACGTATGGCCGGAATCAAAGGCCCTTGTTTGAGCCAAATCTCGCGGCCCGTGGCCATATCGGTGGCCACCGCAAGAAAAGGTCGGTCGAGGTCTTCGATGCGGTCAGGCAAGCCGATCTCGCTCAGGACCTGCGTGATGGCAGAGCCCTCCACAAGCCCGCCGCGATCCAGACGCAGGTCCAGATACCGCAGAAACCGCGCCTTAGTCAGGCTGCGTGCCCAGTCTTCCAGAGCGTCCAGCTTGCCGGCGGCCCAAACCGCCCCCACCAGCGCACCCATGGAGCACCCGGCAACAACGTCAGGCTCCAATCCTTGGCTCTTTAGCGCCCGGAGCACGCCAATATGGCACCACCCACGCGCACCGCCCGACCCAAGCGCAAGGCCGAGGCTCATTCAGCAGCCACCCGCTTGGGATTGAGCATCGGTCCGAGATAACGCCCTGTATGGGAACGCTCGACCTCGGCAACCTGTTCAGGTGTGCCCTCGGCAACAATTTCGCCGCCTCCATCACCGCCTTCCGGGCCGATGTCGATGATCCAGTCCGCAGTCTTGATCACATCAAGATTGTGTTCGATCACGATCACCGTGTTCCCGCCCTCGACCAGTTCGTGCAGAACCTCGAGCAATTTTCGCACGTCTTCGAAATGCAGGCCGGTCGTAGGTTCATCAAGGATATAGAGCGTGCGCCCCGTTGAACGCTTGGCCAGTTCTTTGGACAGCTTCACCCGCTGGGCCTCACCACCAGAAAGCGTGGTGGCTTGCTGGCCAACCTTGATATAGCCAAGCCCGACGCGCATCAGCGCATCCATCTTTTCCCGGATGCTCGGAACCGCCTTGAAGAACTCTTGCGCATCTTCAACAGTCATATCAAGAACGTCGGCTATGCTCTTGCCTTTAAACTTGATTTCCAGAGTCTCACGGTTGTAGCGCGCGCCCTTGCAGGTCTCGCATTCGACATATACATCCGGCAAGAAGTGCATCTCGATCTTGATGACGCCGTCCCCCTGACAGGCCTCGCAGCGCCCGCCTTTGACGTTGAACGAGAACCGTCCCGGCTTGTAGCCACGCGCCTTGGCCTCAGGCAATCCGGCGAACCAATCGCGGATCGGCGTAAAGGCCCCGGTGTATGTCGCTGGGTTGGAGCGCGGCGTGCGGCCAATGGGACGCTGGTCAATGTCGATGACCTTGTCGAGATGTTCGAGCCCCTTGATCGTCTCGCAGGGCGCAGGCGTCTGGCGTGCGCCGTTCAGCGCCATTGAGGCCGTCTTGAACAACGTCTCGATCGTCAGAGTGGACTTCCCGCCCCCCGAAACACCGGTGACGCAAACAAATTTACCCAACGGGAATTCAGCCGTCACGTTCTTAAGATTGTTCCCGGTCGCCTTGACGACCTTTAGCTTTTTCTTGTTGCCCTTGCGCCGTTCAGCGGGCACCGCCACTTCCCGCCCGCCAGACAAATACTGACCCGTCAGACTGGCAGGATCCGATGCAACCTGATCCGGAGTGCCTTGCGATACCACTTGTCCGCCGTGCACACCCGCGCCCGGGCCAATATCAAAGACATAGTCAGCCTCGCGGATTGCTTCTTCGTCATGTTCAACCACGATCACGGTATTGCCCTGATCGCGCAGGTTCTTAAGCGTGGTAATCAGCCGATCATTGTCGCGCTGGTGCAGTCCGATGCTTGGTTCGTCCAGCACATAAAGAACCCCCGTCAGGCCAGAACCAATCTGGCTGGCCAGTCGAATGCGCTGGGATTCACCGCCCGACAACGTGCCCGCATTTCGGCTCAGGGTCAGATACTCAAGTCCGACATTGTTCAAAAAGCCGAGCCGTTCGCGAATTTCCTTGAGGATCGCCCGGGCGATTTCGTTTTTCTGATCCGTGAGGTTGTCCGGTACGGTCTGGCACCAGTCAAAAGCCTGCCGGATCGACATCTGGACCACCTGCCCCACGTGCAGCAGGCTGTCCTTGTCTTTGGCTGAGCCGATCTTCACCGCCAGAGCTTCTTCGCGCAGACGGTAACCGCCACAGGTTCCGCAGGACCGGTTGTTCTGATAGCGCTCGAATTCTTCGCGGATCCAGTTGCTGTCTGTTTCGCGGTAGCGGCGTTCCATATTGGGGATCACGCCTTCGAAGGCACGGCTGACCTGATAGACCCGCCCGCCTTCGTCATACCGGAACTGGATCTCTTCTTCGCCGGAGCCGTAGAGGAAAACCTGCTGCACGTGCGCTGGCAGGTCTTTCCAGCGGGCGTTCTTGTCGAACTCGTAATGCTTCGCGATGGCTTCGATGGTTTGCAGGAAATACGGGCTCTTGCCCTTACGCCAAGGCGCCAGCGCTCCATCAGAAATCTTGAGCGTCTGATCCGGCACGACCAGCCGTTCATCAAAGAACAACTCAACCCCCAGACCGTCACAGTCAGGACAAGCACCAAAAGGCGCGTTGAAGGAAAACAGGCGCGGCTCAATTTCGGGAATCGTGAAACCGCTGACCGGACAGGCAAAGTTTTCGCTGAAAGTGATGCGCTCTGCGTCGGGCGTATTGCCGTCATCATCCGCGCGCGGCGCGGTTTCCAGGATCGCGATGCCATCCGCCAGATCGAGCGCAGTGCGGAAACTGTCAGCCAGACGGGTTTCCATCCCTTCGCGCACGACAATGCGATCTACGACAACGTCGATGTCGTGGCGGAATTTCTTGTCCAGTGTTGGCGGCGTGTCCAGATCGTAGAATTCGCCATCCACTTTAACGCGCTGGAAGCCTTGCTTGCGCAGTTCCAGAAATTCCTTGCGGTACTCACCCTTTCGATCCCGGATGATCGGCGCCAGAAGGTATCCCCGGGTTCCGTCTTCCATGGTCATCACACGGTCAACCATGTCCTGGACCTGCTGCGCCTCGATGGGCTGGCCGGTTGCAGGGCTGTAGGGCGTACCAACCCGCGCGAACAGCAGACGCATATAGTCATAAATCTCGGTCACCGTGCCAACGGTTGAGCGCGGGTTCTTGGAGGTGGTCTTCTGCTCGATTGAAATCGCCGGGCTGAGCCCCGCGATATGATCCACATCCGGTTTTTCCATCATGTCGAGGAACTGCCGCGCATAGGCCGACAGCGATTCCACGTAGCGGCGCTGGCCTTCTGCGTAGATGGTATCAAAGGCCAGAGACGACTTGCCCGAACCGGACAAGCCGGTGATGACCACAAGCTGATCACGCGGAATATCCACGTCAATGCTCTTGAGGTTATGTTCACGCGCGCCGCGCACCTCGATCTGTTTCAACTCGGGCATTGAGTCCCCCAAAACTGGTTCAGACACACAGATAGGCCATCCCGACTTCCGCGCCAACAGAAATATGTGAACGAAATATGAACATACGAGGTCTGCAGGGCAGGTTTTCCACGCCTTGCCCGGGCTTTCAGCCTCTGATTGGATGGCACTGCACAGAAGATAACGGAGTAAGCCATGAAGACCGCCTTGCCTCTTGTCGCAGCCGCCTTCCTTTCAGTTCAACCTGCCTGCCTGTTGGCCGAACAAACCGTTCTGGTGCTGGATGGGTCGGGGTCCATGTGGGGGCAAATCGACGGTGAGGCAAAGATCGGCATCGCACGCGACGTGATTGGTGCATTGCTTGACGACCTATCCCAAGACCGGGCGCTTGGACTGACGGCCTATGGGCACCGACGCGAGGGCGATTGCAATGACATTGAAACGCTGGTCACGCCCGGCCCTGATACCCGGGCTGCAATCGCCGCCGCGGTTGCAACCATCACACCACGGGGCAAAACCCCCATGTCCGCCGCAGTGACCGAAGCTGCTCGCGCCCTGCGCCACACCGATGAAAAGGCGACGGTTATATTGATTTCGGACGGGTTGGAAACCTGCGAGGCGGATCCTTGCGCTGTCGCGGCCGAGCTTGAGGCCTCTGGTGTTGATTTCACTGCGCATGTGGTCGGCTTTGACATCTCGGATCCACTGGCTCTGGAGCAGCTACAGTGTATCGCATCCAAGACCGGCGGAACCTATCAGTCCGCACGCGACGCGGACGAGCTGGGACAGGCTTTGCGCGATGTGGCTGTCACCCCACAAGAGCCACCCTCCGCACCCGAGCCACAGGCCCCGCCTGTCGTTCTGAACGCGCCCGACAAAGTTCCGGCCGGAACGATCATAGATGTCGGCGTGACCGGCGACATCCGGGACACCGACTTTGTCGCTATCGTTCCCGCAGGTGCCGAGGCTGCCACAGCCGAGATCTACGTGACCATGGCGCTTGGAAGCCCTGCCCGCATTCAGACCCCGACTGCCCCCGGAGAATACCGGCTCGTCTATCTGCAAAACGGTCAGGATGGCCGCGTACTGGCCGAAACCACTCTGACACTCACAGAAGCGGGCCCTGCGCTGAACGCACCGGACAGCGCCGCCGCCGGCTCGCAGATCGAGGTCAGCTGGAGCGGTCCGGGAACAGAGTGGGATTTTCTGACAATCGCACGGCCAGACGCTGGCGGCGGCTACGAAACGGCATCGGACTATCTGGCAACCGGCGGCAACCCGATCGCCATAACAATGCCCTCGGCACCGGGAACCTACGAGCTGCGATACATCTACGGCGAAAACCGCGAAATTCTTGTGAAACGGACAATTTCAGCCAACTGACCATACAAAAAGGCCCGGGAACGAGCCCCGGGCCTTTCATGCACTCAGTACCCGCTCAACGATAAAGCAACGAAGTCCCATTTGCGAAAAGATGCACCTTGTCCGGGCCGGCGGTCAGTTTGACCGACGTCCCACGCACATCCCGGTGAATGCCGGGCAACTTGCCGATCACCGCATCCTCGCCGCCCTGCTTTTCGAAATAGAGCAGCGTGACCTCTCCCAACGCTTCGGTGATCTCGACCTTGCCGTCAAAGATTGCCTCGCCGTCGGTCGACACGAAGTCTTCGGGCCGCACACCGACATTAACCTTTAGGCCCATGTCCGCCTCGGTGGTCGGGTAATCCGAAACCGCCGTTCCGCCACCGGCCATTTTGACCGTGGTTTGCGCACCTGTACCGACGACCTCACCGGGCAGCAGATTCATCGAAGGCGAGCCAATGAACTGGGCCACGAATTCGCTGTTGGGCTTTTCGTAAAGCTCAAGCGGCGTGCCGACCTGTGCAATGCCTTTGTTGGCCAGAACCACGATCCGGCTGGCCAGTGTCATCGCCTCGACCTGATCGTGCGTCACGTAGATCATGGTGCGATCGGGCATCTGTTCCTTGAGTTGCGCAATCTCGATCCGCGTGGCGACACGCAGCGCCGCATCGAGGTTTGAGAGCGGCTCATCAAACAGATAGACCTTTGGATCGCGCACCAAAGACCGCCCAATGGCGACCCGCTGACGCTGGCCGCCGGACAGCGCCTTTGGAAGTCGATCAAGATACTGATCCAACTGCAAAATCCGCGCCGCTTTGTTGACCGCTTCGTCGATTTCGGATGCACTTTTCTTGGCCAGTTTCAGAGCAAAGCTCATGTTCTCGCGTACGGTCATATGCGGATAAAGCGCGTAAGACTGGAACACCATGGCAATACCGCGCTGTGCGGGCGGCACGTCATTCACCAGTTGGCCGTCGATTTCCAGCGTCCCGCCGCTGATCTTTTCAAGACCGGCGATCATGCGCAGCAAGGTGGATTTGCCGCAACCGGACGGTCCAACAAAGACGATCAACTCACCCTGTTCGATATCGAGGTTGATGTTCTTGAGCACATCGACTGTGCCACCATATGTTTTCGCAACATCGGTCAGTTTTAAAGTGGCCATATCCGTCCCCCCTGTTTTCAGTTCTTTTCGGCCAGCAAGGCAAGCGCAGGCTGCCATGGGCCGAGATGAAGCTTGCCGTCCGGCGCTGCCGCCGTGCTGCCCAGTTCCTGACCGATCTGCAGCCAAGCCCCTTTGGGCATTTCCATAACCGCCGGCTCGGCACTCAGATTGATGGCAACGAAAATCTTTTCGCCTTCGTGCTCGCGCATGAAATGCACGATGCTGCCGGTGTTGCGAACATCGCTGTGCTCACCTTTGACCAACGCCTTATGCGCGTGGCGGAAGGCGATAGCTTTGCGATAATGATGGAGCAATGCACCGGGATCTTGTTCCTGCGCGGCGGCGGCGCGGTTCAGATGGTCATGGCTGACCGGTAACCATGGCTGCCCTTCTGAGAACCCGCCGTTTTGATTGTTCTTTTCCCAAACCATCGGGGTCCGGCAGCCATCGCGACCCTTGTATTCTGGCCAGAATTCAATGCCATAGGGGTCCTGCAGGTCCTCAAATGCCACGTCTGCCTCAGGCAGCCCCAACTCTTCGCCCTGATAGAGACAGGCCGAGCCACGCAGACACAAGATCAAGGTGGCATAGGCACGCTGCGCCGCAGGGCCAAGGTTCCAGCGCGACGGATGGCGCGTTACATCGTGGTTCGAAAAGGCCCAGCAAGCCCAGCCATCGGTGGCCACCTCGTCCACGCGCTCCAGCACATCGACTACGCGGTCAGCGGTTGGTTTGGTCTTGGACAGGAACTCAAAGCTGTAACACATCTGAACCTTGTCATCGCCCGACGTGTATTCGCCCATGATCTCCAGCCCGCGCTGCGCATCGCCCACTTCGCCCACCGCCGCCGCGGCCGGATATTCCTCCAGCACCGCACGGAACCGGCGCAGAAATTCGAGGTTCTCCGGGCGGTTCTTGGAATACAGGTGTTCCTGATGATTGTAGGGGTTCACCGATGGCGCGATGGTGTCATCGCGGCGTTCGGGTGCCAGTGCCGGATTAGAGCGCAACTGCTGGTCGTGAACATAGAAGTTGATGGTATCGAGCCGAAAGCCATCAACACCCCGATCCAGCCAGAACCGGACCACATCCAGCAAGGCATCCTGCACCTGCGGTTCGTGGAAGTTCAGATCCGGCTGCGACGTCAGGAAATTGTGCAGGTAATACTGCTCGCGTCGCGCGTCCCACTGCCATGCAGAGCCGCCAAAGATCGACAACCAGTTGTTGGGCGGTGTGCCATCGGGTTGCGGGTCGGCCCAGACGTACCAGTTGGATTTGGCATTATCTCGGCTGGCTCGGCTTTCGGCAAACCAGGCGTGCTGATCCGAGGTATGCGACAGCACCAGATCAATCATCACCCGTAGCCCGTGCTGATGTGCGCCTTCGATCAGCGCATCGAAATCAGCCAGCGAGCCAAACATCGGATCAACGTCGCAATAATCGCTGACGTCGTATCCAAAGTCTTTCATAGGCGACGTAAAGAACGGCGATATCCAGATCGCATCCACCCCAAGCGAGGCGATATGCGGCAGGCGCTGAGTGATCCCGAGAAGATCGCCAATGCCGTCGCCGTTGCTGTCTTGAAAACTGCGCGGGTATATCTGGTAGATCACCGCACCGCGCCACCAATCCTTGTCAGCCGTCAGAGTTGCAGGCATGTCAAAGTCCGCCTTTGCATTCATAGTCTTGTCCTTACTTCACCGAGCCGGCCAACAGACCGCGCACGAGGTATTTCTGCATCGCAAAGAAAACCACCAAGGGCACCGAGATCGACACAAAGGCCGCCGTTGCCAGGATTTCCCAATTGCCGCCGCGTGTGCCCAGCAATTCAACGATTTGGTTTGTCATTACGGTCGTCTGGCCACTGGCGTCGATCAGGAACACCTTGGCCACCAGCAGATCGTTCCATGTCCACAGGAACTGGAAGATCGCAAAGCTGGCCAGCGCCGGGAATGACAGCGGCAGGATGATCTTGGTAAAGATCTGAAAATCCGTCGCTCCGTCGACGCGCGCGTTTTCGATGATGTCGCGCGGCAGACCAACCATGTAGTTGCGCAGCAAATAGATCGCCAAGGGCAGTCCAAATCCCGTGTGCGCCATCCAGGTGCCCAGATAGCCTTTGCCGATTCCGATGCCCAAATGCAGCTTAAGCAACGGGATCAACGCCAGTTGCAGCGGCACCACAAGCAATGCGACCACGAATGCCACCAGCAGCGCCCTGCCCGGGAAATCCATCCAAGCCAGCGCATAGGCCGCAAAGGCGGCGATCACGATTGGAATAATGGTCGCGGGAATTGTCACCGTCAGCGTGTTAAAGAACGCCTTGGCCATGCTGTCCTGACTGTTGCCGGACAACAAAACCTGCTCGTAGTTCTCGAGCGTGAAATCCGGTGGCAATTCGGCATTCACGAAAATGCGGCTGCCGCGCCGACCGCTGAATTCTTCTTCGCTGGTTTGGCGATAGTCACCATTCTCCTGCACCGTCACCTTGGATCCATTGCGCAGCTCGGCCGTGTCACCCGGCTGAAACGCGCCCAGTTCGCGTGCCGAAATGCCCCATGTCCCGATTTTCGCCTGCGGGGCCTCTGCTTCGTCGAACAGGTTTCCTTCGATCACGTAGAGCGCGCCGTCTTGCACCTGATTGGCCGGCGCCCCTGCGCGCAGGGTCAGGTTCTGTTCAGACGTGGTCAGCGATTTCCACCAACCCGAGGCTGAGATCTGATCGGCTGTCCGAAACGAGCTTACAAACAGCCCTGCAGTCGGGAAAAGCCACAAGAGAACCAGCGCTACGACCGAGATGTGCACAGCCCATGTGAGCGAGGATTTTGTTCCGGCGATATTGTCCATGACGTATCCTCCCTCAGCGCATTTCTTTGCGCGCGTTGCGCACGTTCCAGATCAGGATGGGTGTCACCAGCAGCATGATCACCATGGCCGATGCACTTCCAACGCCCCAATCGCGCGAAACGAACAATTGCGTGTACATGTAATTGGCCAGAACCTGGGTGCCCCATTGGCCGTTGGTCATAGCAAAAACGATGTCGAAGACCTTCAGAACAACCAGCGTGATGGTGGTCCAGACCACGACGATCGTGCCCATGATCTGGGGCATCTTGATCTTGAAGAAGATCTGGAACGGGTTCGCACCGTCCACGATGGCCGCTTCGATGGTTTCTTCGGGAATGCCGCGCAGGGCCGCCGACAGGATCACCATGGCAAAACCTGTCTGGATCCACACCAGCACGATCATCAAAAAGAAGTTGTTCCAGAAAGGAACGGTGAGCAACTGAACCGGATCGTTGCCGGTCAGGCCAACATAGATGGCATTCACCACACCAATCTGGCTGGTGTCCGGTGGACGGGCATCATAGATCAACTTCCAGATCACCGCCGCGCCGACGAATGAGATGGCCATCGGCATAAAGATCAATGACTTGGCGATATTTCCCCAGCTGATCCGATCGGTCAGCTGCGCCGCCAGAAGGCCAAAGGCCGTCGACAAGGCCGGCACAACGATCAGCCAGAACATGTTGTTGAACATGGCCTCCCAAAACTTGGGGTCTGATGACATCTGGGCGTAGTTTTTCAACCCGACAAATTCATAAACGGTCGTTCCGTCGGTTTGGGTCACACGCTCTGTTAGCGACAGGCGGATGGTTTCGACCACCGGATAGGCAAGATACAAAGACAGGGCAAAAAGCGCCGGAAACAGAAACAGCCATGGCCGGATCAAATTGGCACGATTGATGTTTCGCCCCGCGTTTGGCCCCTTGGCCGGAAACAGGACTTTATCGAGAAATTGGTTCGACAGCCAGAAGTAGCAAAGGCAGCCGCCCACGCCGATAACAATGGTCACAAGACCCGCAAATGCCGGATGCATTACGTCCTCCCCCCGAAAATGGCTTGGAAATACCGGGGTTTGTCCCGGTTCTTGGGTCTTTCCCGAACGCGCCGGGAAAGACAGTCTTTTTAGGAGCGGTCAGCCAGCGCTTACTTCAGCGCGTCCCAGCTGTCCTGAATGCCTTTGGCCACTTCGGCTGCATCCTTACCACCGGTGTAGTCAACCATGCCGGTCCAGAACGAACCCGCACCAACGCCACCCGGCATCAGGTCAGAGCCGTCAAAGCGGAAGGTGGTTGCGCCCAGCAGGATTTCGTTCATGCCGCGGCCGGTGTCATCGGCGAACTTGGCTGCATCAACGCCCTTGTGCGGCGTCAGGAAGCCGCCCTTGGACATCCAGATCTCGTGTGCGATCGGATCCTGAAGGAAGGCCACGAGTTCATGCGCTGCTTCGGATTCGTTGGTCATCGCAAAGAGCGTGCCCGCACCCAGAACCGGGTTGCCGAGATCCTTGTCCGCGTAGGACGGGAAGTAGAAGAAGTCTGCGTCCAGACCGACTTCGGTGCCTTCTGGGAAGAACGCCGGGATGAACGAAGCCTGACGGTGCATGTAGCACTGTGCCGGCGTGTCAAACAGACCCTTGGGCGAGTCGCGGAAATCGGTTGTGGCAACAGCACCTGCACCACCGGCAACATAGTCGTCGTTGCGTGCGAAATAGCCGAACTCTTCGATGGCGGCGACGATGGCCGGATCATCAAAGGAACGCGCGTTGCTGACCCATTCGTCATAAACCGCAGGAGGCTGAGTGCGCAGCAGCAGGTCTTCAACCCAGTCCGTCGCCGGCCAGCCCGTTGCGGCACCGGAACCCAGACCAATGCACCATGGTGTTTCACCATCAGCCACGATCTGATCGGTCAGCGCCTTGAGCTCTTCCATCGTAGTCGGGATCTCATAGCCTGCGTCTTCGAAGTTCTCAGGCACATACCAAACGAGCGATTTCAGATCGACGCGGAAGAACATGCCGTAGTGATTCATGTTGCCCGCTGGATCTTTGTAGCTGCCCAGATCGACCCAGGATTGGCCCGCTGCGTAGTTTTCCTTGACCCACTCGGTGACCTGAGGCTTCAGCGGTGTCAGAAAGCCGCGCGCTGCCATGTCCGCAGCCAAACCCGGCTGTGGGAATACTGCCAGATTCGGCGCAGAACCTGCTTCGGCGTCGACAACAATCTGCTGCTCGAAGCTGTCCGAACCGACATAGCTGACTTCGTGGCCAGTCCGCTCTTCG
Organism: Paracoccaceae bacterium; assembly: GCA_020630695.1. GTDB lineage: Bacteria > Pseudomonadota > Alphaproteobacteria > Rhodobacterales > Rhodobacteraceae > Thalassococcus_A > Thalassococcus_A lentus. The sequence goes on from JAHDIS010000044.1 coordinate 29,743, forward strand.
AAGATGTCAAAAATCTCTTCAATGATTTCCGCCTCTGGCGACAGCCAAGGGCCTGCAACTGTGATTTTATCAGCGCTGGCCTGACCCGCGACCAAAGCCGACGCCGCCACTCCAAGCAGATACGATTTCTTCATTGGGTTTCCTCCCGTCTAGTTCGCGGCTGCGCCGCGTATGTCACCCCGACACGCTTTCTTGGCTTTTCAAATTTGCCAAAGCGCTTTGGATGATTAGACATGACCGAAAACACAAGTCCGAGTCAATGGGGATTGGCATGCTTTTGCCTTGTTTTATAATGCTGCACCGCAGCTAAACGCATGACTTCAACGCGGACAACAGCACGCACACCATAAGAATATGGCGCCCCACCCCTTGACAAATTCGAAGCGCTTTGGGCCTTATCTGCGCATGAACCTGAAAGAACTCTCAGAACACCTTGCCTTGTCGCAGACCACGGTTAGCCGTGCGCTGAACGGCTATCCCGAGGTCAGTGAAAAGACGCGCGAACGGGTTCATCAGGCCGCGAAAGAGCTGAATTACAGCCCCAACGCACGGGCCAAAAGCTTGGCCACGGGGCGTTCACAAACCATCGGTCACGTGATTCCCGTCTCGACCCAGCATGAAATGGTGAACCCGGTCTTTGGCGACTTTGTCGCCGGCGCCGGTGAGGCCTATGTGCAGCAGGGCTTTGACATGATGCTAAGCCTTGTGGATGACAGCGACGAAGAAGACGCCTATCGCAAGATCAAGGCACGCGGAAACGTCGATGGAATCATCGTGCACGGCCCGCGCATGCAAGACAGCCGGATCGCCCTGCTGACAGAACTGGGCCTGCCCTTCGTAGTTCACGGCCGCGCATCAGACGTCACCACGCCGTATAATTGGCTGGACACCAACAACACACGCGCCTTTCGTCGCGCAACAGACTTTCTGCTGGATCTGGGGCACCGCCGGATCGCCCTGATCAACGGGCTTGAGGTCATGGATTTCGCCCACCGCCGCCGCGGCGGATACGAGGACGCCTTGAAAAAGCGTGGCGTAGACCCGGACCCGGCCCTGATGCGCAGCGAAGAAATGACCGAAATATTCGGGTATCGCAGCGCATCCGAGATGCTGGCGATGGAATCACCGCCCACCGCCTTTCTGGTCGCTTCGATGATGATCGCCATTGGCGTGCGCCGCGCCATTCACGAAGCTGGCCTCGAAATGGGCCGCGATGTTTCCGTGATCACCCATGATGACGATCTCAGCTACATCAAGAACGGCCATGATGTTCCGATTTTTACCGCGACCCGCTCGTCGGTGCGCACCGCGGGGACGCGGGTTGCAGAAATGCTGATGCAGCAGATCAAGAACCCGGACAGTGATCCCCAAACCGAACTGATGGAGGCCGAATTGATCATCGGAACCTCTACGGGCCCTGCCCCCACCTGATTTATCCCAATTCAACGATTAAGACCCGCACCGTTCGGGCAATCCGAGGTTTGCTATGAAATACACGCGCGCTGATTTTCCCGAGGGCTTTCTCTTCGGAACGGCCACCTCTTCCTATCAGATCGAAGGACATGGATTCGGCGGTGCCGGCCGCACCCATTGGGACGATTTCGCAGCCACACCCGGTAATGTGGTGCGGGCCGAACATGGCCTGCGCGCCTGCGATCACTATCACCGCTATGAAGAAGACCTCGACCTGATCGCTGCCGCCGGTTTTGACTGCTATCGGTTTTCGACCTCTTGGGCCCGCGTCATGCCAGACGGCAAGACAGTGAACCCCGAAGGGATCGATTTTTATGATCGCCTGACGGACGCAATGCTGGAGCGTGGAATCAAGCCCTGCGCGACGCTCTATCATTGGGAATTGCCCTCGCCGCTCGCCGATCTGGGGGGATGGCGCAATCGGGACATCGCCGGGTGGTTCAGCGATTTTACAACCGCCATCATGGGAAAGATCGGCGACCGAATGCATTCCGTCGCGCCCATCAACGAGCCGTGGTGCGTTGCTTTTCTGAGCCACTTCCTTGGTCATCATGCGCCCGGCCTTCGCGACATCCGGGCCACCGCGCGCGCAATGCATCACGTTCTGCTGGCGCATGGCACAGCCATCCAAGCCATGCGGTCACTGGGGCTAGGAAACCTTGGCGGTGTGTTCAACATGGAATGGGCGACGCCCGCAGACGACAGCGAAGCCGCAAAAGCCGCGGCGGCGCTCTATGACGGGTACTACAATCACTGGTACATGAGCGGCGTGTTCAAAGGCGAATACCCCCAAATCGTTCTTGATGGCCTCGAAGAGCATCTACCGCAAGGGTGGCATGACGATTTCGGCGTGATCACGTCACCCGTGGATTGGTGTGGGATCAACTACTACACCCGTAAGGTCATCGCCCCGACAAGCGGGCCCTGGCCTGCTCATAAAGAGATTGAAGGTCCCCTCGTAAAGACCTTTATGGATTGGGAAATTTTTCCTGAAGGTCTCTATAATTTCCTAACAAGAACCGCCCGTGACTACACCGGGGATCTGCCCTTGTTCGTCACAGAAAACGGCATGGCTGCGCCCGACAAAGTCGTCGATGGCTCGGTACCTGACCCAAACCGGACAGAGTACATCAACGCCCATCTTGAGGCCGTACAGCGCGCCATTCAGGACGGCGCCCCAGTGCAGGGATATTTCCTATGGTCCCTGCTCGACAATTACGAATGGGCACTTGGATATGAAAAACGCTTTGGCCTCGTGCATGTTGATTTCGAAAGCCTTGAACGCACGCCCAAGGCGTCATACCACGCGCTTGCGAAAGCTCTGAAAGGGTAAACCACATGACAGCTGCAAACACTGGGTCGCTCGCCGTTGTCGCAGACGTCGGCGGAACAAACACACGTGTGGCCCTGAGCCACGGCAGCGCAGTTGATGCAAACAGCATCCAGCGCTTTCGCAACAGCGAACATGAATCGCTCGATGCCGTTTTGTCGGCATACCTCAGCCAAACAGGTGCAAAACCCGGCGCGGCCTGCGTGGCTATTGCCGGCCCGGTGCGGGACGGCGTCGGAAGTCTGACAAATCTCGACTGGAGCATTTCGCGCGACACCATCGCATCCGCAACCGGCGCAAGCACGGTCGCCGTTCTGAATGATCTTCAGGCCCAGGGTCACGCAGTGGACCACATCGCGGACGACAATTTGCAAACGATCTTGCCGGGGCAACCCGCCGGGCAGCATGCCGCCCGCCTGATGATCGGCATTGGCACAGGTTTGAATTCCGCACCCGTGTACCGTCTTGGCGGGCAAACTCTGGTCCCGCCCGCCGAGGCTGGCCACATTTCCATTCCCGCCCAAACCGAAACCGAATTGCGGTTGGTCAAAAGCCTGAGCGCGCAACACGGCATGCCAAGCATGGAAGAGGTTCTGTCCGGGCGCGGATTTGCCAACCTGCACGCGTGGATTTGCCAAGAGGATGGCCACGGTGTGCCGCTCGAGGCCAATGATCTGATGACGGCCTACCAAAACGGCGACCCACAGGCAGACCGGGCGGTTACGATCTTTGTCACCATGCTGGGGCGCTATGCCAGCAACCTTGCTTTGATCAGCCTTCCCTTTGGCGGGATCTATCTGTGCGGCGGTGTTGCGCGCCATTTCGCGCCGCTGCTGTTGAAACACGGGTTCGCCGAGGCTTTTTCTGACAAAGGGCGCTTTTCCGATTTCGTTCAGCAGTTCCCTGTGCATATGATCAGCGATGACTACGCAGCCCTGACGGGATGCGCTGGTCACCTCAGCGAATTGACCGCGTAGAGGTCTTTCACTTTATCAACATTTTTCGAGCATGAGTGCTGATATTTATCCACAAAAATGGATAAATAGGACAAAATCGCGTATTTCCTTGTGACCAAGCCCTGTGACCTCTATCCGAGAGAGGCACCGTCTCAGGATCCACACCCACATGCAGCACAACCCCATTCGCGCGATTGGCATCATGGTGCTGGGCATGGCTTTACTGGCAATGAGCGACGCTTTCATAAAGCAGTCCAGCCGCCATGCATCGCTTGGGCAGATCATGCTGATGATGAGCCTTGGCGGAACCTTTCTCTTTGTCGTCGTGACCCGCTTGCGCGGCATTTCACTTTGGACCTCTGACGCACGCCACCCGATGGTTTTGCTGCGCGGCACCTTTGAGATCGTTGGCGCGATTGGCATGATCACCAGCATTGCACATGTCCCATTGTCCGTCTTTGCTGCTATCATGCAGGCGGCACCGCTGGTCGTCACCTTGGGTGCCAGCCTGTTTCTGGGCGAACAGGTCGGCTGGCGTCGCTGGGCCGCCATCGCGGTGGGACTGATTGGCATGCTGATCGTGATCCGGCCGTTTGGATCAGGCTTTACCGGCTACGAATTGTTTGCCGTCCTTGGTGTGTCCGGACTGGCTGCGCGGGATTTGGTGACACGGCTCGCGCCGCCCCATGTCCCGGCGCTGTTCCTGTCGACCTGGGGCTTTGCATCGACGCTTATTCCCGGCGTCCTGCTGCTTGGGCTCTCCGGTGAGGCCATCAATTGGCAGCCATCCGCGCTCTGGCCCATTTTGGGCGCCATCATCGTTACAACAACCGGATATTTTGGCGTTACCGTCGCCATGCGCATGGCTCCCGCATCCATCGTATCACCGTTTCGCTATAGCAGGCTCATCTTTACCACCGGGCTGGGAATAGCGTTTTTTGGCGACCGACCCGATTTCTGGACACTTGTTGGCGCCGCTCTTATTCTTGCCGCAGGCCTCTACAGTTTCCTGCGCGAAAGACGGCTTGCGCAGTCTTAGGTAATGTTAGCGCTATCATTAGCGGTTTACATCCCTTCCCTGCCTGCTATGAAGCGCGCAAAGTAATTCCGCAGCCACGAAGGGCAAATCCCATGAGCACCATCATTGATATTCACGCGCGCGAAATCCTCGACAGCCGGGGCAATCCCACAGTCGAAGTCGACGTGACCCTTGAAGACGGCACCATGGGCCGCGCCGCCGTGCCATCGGGCGCGTCCACAGGCGCCTACGAAGCGGTTGAACGCCGCGATGGTGACAAGAGCCGCTACATGGGCAAAGGCGTGCTGGAAGCGGTGGCCGCGGTCAACGGTGAGATTGCCGAAGCCGTTCTGGGGCTCGACGCAACCGATCAGGTCGGCATCGATATGGCCATGATCGAACTGGACGGAACCCCGAACAAGGCGCGCCTCGGCGCAAATGCAATCCTTGGCGTATCCATGGCCGTCGCAAAGGCCGCCGCAGATTACTGCGGTCAGCCCCTGTTCCGCTATGTGGGTGGCACATCAGCCCGCGTTTTGCCCGTTCCGATGATGAACATCATCAACGGCGGCGAACATGCGGACAACCCGATCGACATTCAGGAATTCATGATCATGCCTGTGGCGGCCAGCAACATCCGCGAAGCGGTGCGCATGGGCTCCGAAGTCTTCCACACACTCAAAAAAGAGCTTTCGGCCGCCGGCATGTCCACCGGTCTTGGCGATGAAGGCGGTTTTGCGCCCGAGCTCGGAAGCACCCGCGAAGCCCTCGATTTCATCCTTAAGTCCATTGAAAAGGCTGGCTACAAACCCGGCGAAGAAATCTATCTCGCGCTGGATTGCGCCGCGACTGAATACTTCAAGGACGGAAAATACGAGATGACCGGCGAAGGCATCTCGCTCAGCCCCGCCGAGAATGTCGATTATCTGGCCGCGCTCTGCGCCGACTACCCGATCATCTCGATCGAGGATGGTTGTTCCGAAGATGACTGGGAAGGCTGGAAACTGCTCACTGACAAACTCGGTGAAACCGTACAGCTGGTTGGTGATGACCTGTTCGTAACCAATCCCGAACGTCTGGCCATGGGCATCGAAAGCGGTTGCGCCAATTCGATGCTGGTCAAAGTAAACCAGATCGGATCGCTAACCGAGACCCTCAAGGCTGTGGATATGGCGCACCGTGCGCGCATGACCAACGTGATGTCGCACCGCTCGGGAGAAACTGAAGACGCCACCATCGCCGATCTCGCCGTGGCCACCAATTGCGGGCAAATCAAGACCGGATCACTGGCCCGTTCGGACCGGTTGGCTAAATACAACCAGTTGATCCGTATCGAAGAAATGCTCGAAGAGACCGCCGAATATGCTGGGCGTTCGATCCTGAAAGGCTGAAGGCACAATCCGGGGGCTCTGCCCCCGCCGCGCCTGTCGGCGCGCCTCCCCCGGGATATTTTCGGCCTTATGTATCAAACGCACCAAGCCTCGGAAGGGGGTGAGGTGTGATTAAGGTTTTAACACTGCTTTGCTGGGTGCTTGGAGGTATAGGAATTTTTGATGGTAAACCCGGTGTTTTTGAAATCATCAACGTCTCTGG
>JAHDIS010000099.1 GCA_020630695.1 Paracoccaceae bacterium
CCTGGCCAGCTGTGCAGTATCAAATCCGTTGGGCGTGAAGTCGACATCGCTTCGATCGCCTTGAAATTCGGCATATGCATCCTCGCCATAGACCGCGATTACCGCGTCGGCCGTGTGGTTGCCTGTCCCATCGGGGTCGAAGATCACCGTGCCGCCTTGTGCTGCAACTGCTTCGCGAATGCCGTCGAGGATGGACTGACCGTTGGGAAATTCGTCATTGCTGTGCGAACCGCCTTGCCACGACAGGGTCCAACCCCCGGATGCTTTGGCGATACTGTCTGCGCCATCGCCAATGACGAGTATGGTTTTGTTTCCGGAAAGTGGCAGCACTTGATCATTGTTCTTCAGCAGAACCAGAGATTTGCGAACCGCCTCGCGGGCAATGGCGCGGTGGCTTTCCTGTGCAAGAAGGCTTGAGTTTCCTGCATCTGTCCGCGTGCTCGGAGCACCTCTGTCAAATAGCCCGTAACGCAGCTTCACGCGCAGAATGCGCCGCACTGCATTATCAAGACGGGTCATCGGAATACGTCCCGACCTCACATGTTTCAGTGTACTGTAATACAGGCCTTTCCAGCTATCGGGTGCCATCAGCATGTCGATGCCCGCATTGATTGCCTGAGGGCAATCGGTGTTGGTGCAGCCGGGAATCTGGCCGTGCGCGTTCCAGTCGCTGACGACAAAACCGGTAAAGCCCATCCGGTCCTTCAGCAGATCGGTGATGATCGCCTTGTTGCCGGTCATCTTCACGCCCTGCCAGCTCGAGAAGGACACCATCACGGTCTGGACCTGTGCATCCAGTGCAGGAACATAGCCGGTTCCGTGAATATCGCGCAGCTCTTCTTCGCTAATCTTGGCATCGCCCTGATCAGCACCGCCTTCTGTTCCGCCATCCGCCAGAAAATGCTTGGCAGAAGAGATTATGCGGCCTTCCGACAAAAACTCGCCGGTACCGAATTCACCCTGCAAACCTTCGACGATCCGTCCCGCATAGGACGCAACAATTTCGGGTTGTTCGGAAAATCCCTCATAACCGCGACCCCAGCGGTCATCCCGCGGTACCGCCAACGTTGGAGCGAAGGTCCAGTCATGGCCGGAAACAATGAGCTCGCGCGCTGTTATCTGCATGATCCGCTCTATCAGATCAGGGTCGCGTGCAGCGCCCAAGCCGACATTGTGCGGGAAGATTGTCGCACCCAAAAGATTGGCATGACCATGCACGGCGTCGATCCCCCAAATGGCGGGAATTGCAACATTGACGCCTTCGGGGTCGGTGGAAGCAGCCCAGTATTGGTCAGCCACCGTCAGCCATTGTTGAGTGTCAGCATAGGGCAGCGGTCCCGGGGCGGAATTGCCGCCGCTCAATACCGAGCCAAGGCGATACTTTTTGACGTCTTCCGGCGTCACAGAAGCTGAATCGGCCTGCAGAATCTGGCCGACTTTTTGCTCCAGTGTCATCTGCGCCATGATTGATGTGATCCGGGCCTCGATGGCCGCATCCAGAGGCGCTGGTTTCAGCTCGGGCCAGATTGCCGGATTGATGGTACCCGGTGCTTTGCCTTCGCTTGTCAAAACAGGCGCTGCGGACGTGCTGATGGTTGCTTGATTGGCTGCGCAGCCTGCCAGAGCCGTTGCACAAATCAACCCGCTGAAGACGCCAAGAGTACGGTTTGCCATGTATATCCTGTCCTGAAACAAATCCTGCATCTGCCGCGCTCTGCGTCGCGGCATCAGTTTTTCATGGACAATCGAGAGATTTTTGACAAGGTTGTCAATACTAGAATTCCGTGAGTTAACGTGAGATAGGGGCGGGGTATGTTGACACGCAGGACATTTGTCGCAGCGGCCGGGGCTGGTTTTGTCGTGGCCTGTTCACCAGCGGGCAAACGAGATCAATCGCCGGTATCCTGGCCGGAACACCTCGTTGCGCTCGACGACAGGTTCGGCGGTGTTGTCAGCAGCGACGCCAAAATCGAAGAGTTGGGTTCCGGGTATCAGTGGGCGGAGGGGCCGGCATGGGACGCAGAACGCCAAACACTCTATTTCACAGATGTGCCTGCGAATGTTGCTTACTCCTGGAACGAACAACGCGGCGTTCGGGAGTTTCTCAACCCGTCAAGCGGCACTACGCCCGGCGAAGACGGTTTTCGAGAGCAGGGCGCCAATGGCTTGCTTATTGCCAAGGATGGCAGCCTGCTGATGTGCAACCATGGTGCGCGCAATCTGCAGGCCTATGATTTGGCCAGCGGGCAGCGTACTGTGCTTGCCGACCGCTTTCAGGGCAAGCGGTTCAACAGCCCCAATGATGTGATCGCGCATAGCGATGGCCGCTTGTTTTTCACCGATCCTCCCTACGGTCTGGAAGGCTTGAACGATTCGCCGCTCAAGGAACTCAAGGCAAATGGCGTCTATGTAAGGGCTGTCGATGGGACGGTTACGAGAATGCTGGATGACATGACCTTCCCCAATGGCGTGGCCCTGTCACCCGATGAAAAATACCTGTATATCGCGCAGTCGGATCCCGAAGCAGCGCTCGTGAGGCGCGTCGCTCTGGATGGCAGTTCCGATGACAGGAAGTGGTTCGATGCTACCCCTTTTATGGACGGGTTTCCGGGGCTGCCGGACGGTATGGCAGTATCGACTGACGGCCATCTGTGCGTCGCGGGACCCGGGGGCGTCCTTGTGATCGATCCCGAAGGTGTTTGCCTCGGACGAATTCTGACGGGAAGCGCAACGGCAAATTGTGCGTTCGGGGAAGATGGGAGAACATTGTTCATGACGGCGCAGGATCGCCTGCTGAAAGTCAAAACCCGGATGCAGGGCCTCGGCACGTTTTGATGAGGCGCCGTGCACTACATCATAGTGACTTCGCGTCATGAAGGGCGGCGCAAAACGGCTAGCCGGTTACGGTGTGGGCGATTTCGGCCTTAATATCTACTGGCACAGCCTGTCGTTGATACTGGTATTCTGGTATGCCGAAGTTGTCGGTTTGGAACCTAAATATGCAGGAATGATCTGGTTTTTGGGTTTGGCATGGGATGCAATTTCCGATCCGATTGTCGCCTCTATGGCGGCCAGATCGCGTTCGCGCAGCGGGTCCTATCGTCCCTTTATTCTGTTCGGTAGCTTTGGCTTGGGCGCGTCCTTTGGTCTGCTGTTCTGGGCTCCTCCTCTCGAAGGCTTGAGCCTGTTTTTGGTCTTGTTAATGGCCGCTATCATTTTCCGGACCTGTTACACAATTGTGGCTGTACCCTATGCCGCACTGTCTTCGCGGATCACTTTCAGCAGCGACGAGCGTTCCGAATTGTCCGGCGTCAGGATGATTTTTGCCTTTCTCGGCATGGTGTGCGTGAGCAGTCTGTTCTTTCCACTCAGCCGCTACTTCGGCGGCGGAAGAGAGAACGATCCAACCGGCTTCTTTATCACCGCCTGTTTGGGCGGTATGGTTGCTACCATTGCTCTTGTGCTGTGCTACTTCAATACCGACGAGAATGCGCCCCTCGGCAGTGAAACAAGCAGCGAGGGAGGGTATCTTGCCAGCTATTACAATGCGCTCAAAAGAAACGGAGCTTTGCGCATGCTGCTGGTCGTTCTGCTGATAAATTCGGCGAGCGGTGCGAGCATATCAATCCCGCTGGCATTCTATCTGCAGTCTTATTCCGGACAGTTCGCGGAGAAAGAGGTGGTCATGACGCTGTACGCCATTGCGACGCTGGTCGGGACACCTTTCTGGACTTTGGTAGCACGCCATCTTGGCAAAAAAACCTGTTGGTACATAGCGACCAGCTGGATGACTGCAGTCGGCTTGTCCTTGTTGCTGATCGGCCCCGTTCTGGTCGCTGGTGTCCCTGTGCAGATCGTCCTCTTCGGTATGGGCGGCGCGGCTTTTGCGATCATTATCTGGGCGATTATTCCTGACACCGTTGAATATGGCCAATATGCATATGGGCGTCGAGACGAAGGCGCGGTGTTCGGATCAAGCCTGTTCGTCCAGAAAGCCTCGGGCGCCTTGACGGGCCTGGTTGTTGGCTTTGTGCTGTCAGGCATCGGATATGATGCCGGTCTGGAGCAGCAAGCCGCCGAAACTGCGGCAAATCTTGGCCTATATATCGCTGTTGTGCCACCACTTTTGCTTATCGTGGCTTCAATTGCCCTGTATCTTATGCCACTGACCCGTGATCTCCATGCGCAGATCGTGGACGAGCTTTCAAACTGAGGGGTGGGGAATGGTGAGCTCTGACAAGCCAAAAGCGGCAAAAATGAAAGATGTCGCGGAACTGGCTGGTGTTTCCATCAAGACTGTCTCGCGCGTGCTCAATAACGAGCCGCATGTGCAGGAAAAGCTGCGTAGCAAAGTGAAGGACGCCGTCGCCAAGCTGGCTTACGTTCCCAGCCAGTCGGCGCGGTCGTTGCGGGGAAACAAATCCTACAACATCAATCTGGTCTGCCATTCGGGAAACAGCAACTACATCAATGCCATCCAGTTTGGCGCTGTCATCGCCTGTCAGAAATTGGGGTACCAGCTCTCTATCAGCCTTATCGAGGATTTGGATAAACGCAATTTCAGTGAGATTAGAGGCTTTTTCGAAAATATGGTCCAGCAGCATCAGCCCGATGGCATTATGCTGGTTGCGCCCTATGCCGGAAATGAGCAGATTGCCTTTGCCTTGCAGGAACTCGGCATCAATGTCGTGCGCATCGGGCCTGTCGATCTTCCAGCCGATGGCTTGCTGGTGGAAATCGATGATTACAGCGCGTCGATTGAACTGACCCAGCATTTGATCGATCTTGGTCATAAACGCATTGCCTTCATCCGCGGCCTGGAGGCCCAGCGGGCAACACATGTCCGCTATTCAGGCTTTTGCATGGCCATGAAGGCGGCGGGTCTGACCGTCAACGAGAGCCTAGTGTTTCCGGGACAGTTCGATTTTCAGTCGGGTCTTGTTGCTGGTGAGAAGATTCTCGCGCATGAGGCACGTCCAACGGCAGTTTTTGCTTCCAACGATGATATGGCAGCGGGCGTTGTAACGGCAGCGACGATGGCTGATGTGTCCATACCGGGCGATTTATCGGTGGTCGGTTTCGACGACTCCGATGTGGCTACACGTATGCGACCGGAATTGACGACGATCCGGCAACCATTGCAGGAACTGGGGATGGTGGCGATCGACAATCTCGTCGACAGCTTCCGTCACAAGAAGTCTGGAACAGCGCGGCGCGTTGTTCTCGATCACGAGTTTATCCAGCGTAGCACCACATCCAAACCGCTTTGAGACTAACTGGTAGAATCCTGAAGCGATCGGATTTCAAACAAGGGAGACAACGATGTCAGTGGCAAAAAATCTTTTGACGGGTTCCTTTTTCGGGGCATTGATTATGGCTGCTGCACCGGTCAGCGCGCAGGATGCCGATGCGGCGCAACCGGTCGCGCAGGATTTTCAGATGAAACGGTGCGTCAATATGGGCAATGCGCTTGAAGCGCCCAATGGGGTGCAATGGGGCGGCGGGTATTATGACGCAGAAGATTATGCCCGTATCAAGGCCGCCGGGTTCGACACGGTACGCATTCCAATCCGTTGGAGCGCATATACGGGACCGTTACCGGAATATCGCATCCATCCCGATTTCATGGCGCTCGCCAAATCCAATGTGCAGGCGGCGCTTGATAACGGTCTGAATGTGATCCTCAACATCCATCATTTCGAAGAGATCATGGACAATCCCCAGCAGCAGATGCCGCGCTATGTCGCGTTGTGGAACCAGCTTTCCACGGCTTTTGCCGATGCGCCTGCCAATGTCTGGTTCGAGACACTGAACGAGCCGCACAAGAATCTCAAAGGAGCGATGATGCGCAAGACGCAGTCGGCTGCCTTGCAGATCATCCGTGCCAAGAATCCGACGCGGATCGTTGTTCTTGGCGGTGAAGAATGGTCGGGTATCCGATCTCTGGGCTCCAACCTGGCCAGCGATGATCCCAACATCGTCTACACCTACCACTATTACGATCCCTTCGATTTCACGCACCAGCAAGCGACATGGCTGGGTGACGATATGCCCAAGGGGAAACGCGGTTGGGGGGCGAAGCCCGACAGGGCGCAGCTGGCGGCAGATGTTGCCACAGCAGTCGCCTTTCGCGAAGCCACCGGCCGACCGGTTTTTGTCGGCGAATTTGGCGTGAATGATCCGGTCGACCCAAAGGAACGGGTGAAGTTCAACGACGCTGTCGCTGCCGCACTGGAAGAGGCGCAGATTCCCTGGTGTCTTTGGGCCTATGGCAACACCTTCAAGCTCTATTCTGAAGAGAAGGGCTGGGACGAACCCATGCTAAAGGCGCTGACCGACTAAGCCTGGTCAGCTTTCAAGAAAGGCAAAGCTCTTTCGGGCGAAATTGGCGGGTGTCTGGGTGTCGTCATTCTCGACGTAGAAGCATTCCAGCCCGCCGGTTTCAGCTTCGGCGAAAATTGCGCTGAAATCGATCACGCCGTCGCC
>JAHDIS010000100.1:0-5813 GCA_020630695.1 Paracoccaceae bacterium
TTACCGGCTTTCTGCTTTTCCAGAAGCTTCTTCTTTCGTGTCGCATCCCCGCCATAACACTTGGCGGTCACGTCCTTGCGCAAAGCCGAAAGGGTCTCGCGTGCGATAACCTTGCCGCCGATGGCGGCTTGAATCGGGATCTTGAACATGTGGCGTGGGATCAGATCCTTGAGCTTTTCGCACATCGCCCGTCCGCGCTGTTCCGCGCGGTCGCGGTGGACCATCATCGACAGCGCATCAACCGGCTCGTCGTTGACCAGCACTTGCATCTTGACGAGATTGTCTTCGCGGTAGCCTTCCATCTGGTAGTCAAAGGAGGCGTATCCCTTGGTCACCGATTTCAGACGGTCGTAGAAGTCAAAAACGACTTCGTTCAAGGGCAGATCATAAACCACCATGGCCCGCGGACCTGCATAGGTCAGGTCAAGCTGGATGCCGCGGCGGTCCTGGCAAAGTTTCAGCACATCGCCGAGGTATTCGTCGGGAACAAGGATGGTTGCCTTGATCCGTGGTTCTTCGATGTGATCGACCTTGGATGGATCGGGCATGTCGGCGGGGTTGTGCAACTCGATCAATTCCGGATCGGCGCCATCCTTGGCCTTCATGTAGACATGATACACCACCGACGGCGCGGTTGTGATCAGCTCAATACCGTATTCACGTTCGATCCGATCGCGGATCACCTCAAGATGCAGCAGACCAAGGAAACCGCAGCGGAAGCCAAATCCAAGCGCGGCCGAGGTTTCCATCTCATAGCTGAAGGACGCATCGTTCAGGGCCAGCTTTTCAATCGCATCGCGCAGGTCTTCGAATTCCGAGCTGTCGACGGGGAACAGACCACAGAACACGACCGGCACCGAAGGTTTGAAGCCCGGAAGCGGGTCTTCACAGCCTTTCTTTTCGGTGGTGATGGTGTCGCCGACCTTGGTGTCGCGAACCTGTTTGATCGAACCGGTGAAAAAGCCGATCTCGCCGGGGCCGAGTGATTTGACGTCTTCCATGGCCGGGCGGAACACACCCAGTTTGTCGACGCCATATTTGGCACCCGTTTGCATCATCTTGATCTGGTCGCCCTTACGGATGGTGCCATCCATCACGCGGATCAGAACAACGACGCCGAGATAGGGGTCGTACCAGCTGTCCACCAGCATCGCCTTGAGCGGCGCATCGGGATCACCGCCCTCGGGAGAGGGCAGGCGGGTGACAATGGCTTCGAGCACATCTGGGATACCGAGGCCTGTTTTGGCGCTGATCTCAATGGCGTCGTGCGCCTCGATGCCAATCACATCTTCGATCTGTTCCTTGACCCGATCCGGTTCTGCCGCCGGCAGGTCGATCTTGTTTAGGACGGGTACGATTTCGTGGTCCGCGTCGATGGCCGTATAGACATTGGCAAGGGTCTGCGCCTCAACGCCTTGCGTTGCATCCACAACCAGCAAAGATCCTTCGACCGCACGCATGGAGCGGGAAACCTCATAGGCAAAGTCCACGTGCCCGGGTGTGTCGATCAGGTTCAGCACATAGTGCAGTCCATCCTTGGCGGTGTAGTCGATACGGACCGTGTTTGCCTTGATGGTGATACCGCGTTCGCGTTCGATATCCATCGCGTCCAGCAACTGCGCCTTCATATCCCGTTCGGCAACGGTATTGGTCAGCTGGATCAGCCGGTCAGCGAGGGTGGATTTCCCGTGGTCGATATGCGCGACGATCGAGAAATTGCGGATCTGCGAAAGAGGTGTGCTCATGAGGTTGGGATATGCGGCGGAAACCGGGTTTGGTCAAGGTGTCAAAGCGCGACCAAACCGTGCCGTGTTCCCCAAGGCGCGGGCGCCTTGGGGTTATGCTTGCTGTGTCAGCAGCCGGGCGCTCAGGAAACCCCGGCAAAGCGAATGCCGCTAAGATCGGCGAGTTCGCGTTTCCATGTGGTGATATCGCGCTGCGTCATGCCTGACAGGCTGTCATGGCCGCAGGCGCGCGCCAGCACCTGCATCAGCTCCACGCTTGCCCCGAAATAGCGGGCGAGTTTCTCAGCGCCGACTTGGACATCCAGACGTTTGCGCAGCTCTGGTTTTTGCGTGGCCACCCCGACAGGGCAATTGTTGGAGTTGCACATCCGTGCTGCGATACAGCCCACTGCCTGCATGGCCGAATTGCTGACCGCCACGGCATCGGCACCCAGAGCCATGGCCTTGGCGAAATCTTCGGCAACACGCAGGCCGCCAGTGATTACCAATGTCACTTCGCGCCCGGTTTTGGCGTCGAGGTGTTTGCGTGCCCGCGCCAGGGCCGGGATCGTAGGCACCGAGATGTGATCGCGGAATATCAAGGGTGCGGCCCCGGTGCCGCCGCCGCGACCATCCAGGATGATGTAATCGGCGCTGGCTTCGAGCGCGAAATCGATATCGTCTTCGATATGGTTGGCCGAAAGCTTGAAGCCGATCGGGATTCCGCCGGACCGTTCGCGCACCGCATCGGCAATCCTCTTGAAGTCGGCCGGTGTGTGCAGTTCAGGGAACGTGGCAGGGGATATCGCCGACTCGCCGGGGTTCAATCCGCGTACCTCGGCGATCTTGCCTTGTACTTTGTCACCGGGCAGGTGGCCGCCGGTGCCGGTCTTTGCGCCTTGGCCACCTTTGAAGTGGAAGGCCTGAACCTTGGTTACGTGATCCAGATCCCAGCCAAATTGTGCTGAGGCAAGCTCATAGAAATAGCGGTCATTCTCGGCCTGTTCCTCGGGGAGCATACCACCTTCACCTGAGCAGATCCCCGTGCCCGCCATCTGCGCGCCGCGCGCCAGGGCTGTCTTGGCTTCTTCCGAAAGGGCGCCATAGCTCATGTCAGATACAAAAAGCGGGATATCGAGTTGCAGTGGCTTTGCTGCCCGTGGCCCGATCGTGACGGAGGTCGCAACCGCGGCGTCGTCGAGCAGGGGTTTGCGCGCCATTTGCGCTGGCAAAACCTGGATGTCGTCCCAATGGGGCAGATCTTTGCGAGGCACGCCCATGGCCCCCATCTCGCCGTGGTGGCCAAGCTTGCTGAGTCCATCCTTGGCAAGCGCGTGGATGCGGGCAACTGTTGGCTCTTCGGGGGTGGGGGTTGCAGTCGGCACATCCGATTTCGCTGCAGGGGCTTCATCGCCGACCTCAAGTGTTCCCAAACGGGTGTGTGACCCATCACAAAACGGACCGTTGGCTGTCGATTTGCACTGACAAAGCGCGGCATCACCGTCTTTTTCAGCCGTGAATTTGAGTGGCTCAATGCCTGTTCCGGCATGGCTGCCATCGCAAAAAGGCTGATTTTTGGAACGTCCGCAGCGACACCAGAAATAGTCTTTGCCTTCTTCCAGTGTGACTTTGGCCGGGGCTTTGGCGGCAATGATAGGGACAGAGTTTGTCATGGTGACTGGCTCACTTGCTATGGACGTTTGGTTTGACACACCTGGCGGTTGCCGGGCGGTGAATTGTGACAAGTTGGGCTGAGCGCCGCGCTACTCGTCTCGCCACGCCCTTGCGGAAACTTTGGATATCGATCGGAAATAGTGCAAAGTGTATCGCTATGCAACAAATTGTACCGCAAGAGTGCAATCCGTTTCATTTCCGTGGTTCGTGATGTAAACAAAACCTATGGATAAACCCGCTGACCCCCGTTTGGACGCCACGCGCAGACGCGCTTTGGATGCCGCGCTGCATTTGCTGGAAACACAAGGTGTGCTGGCGGTGACGCACGCGGGGATATGTCGGGAAACGGGGATTTCCCGCAGTACCTTGTACAGGCACTGGCCCAAACTGGACGCGCTGCGAAATACGGCCTTTGCCCGGGCCACGCGCGGTGGGCGAAAGAAATCGATCAAGCCTGCGGATGGAACGCTTCGCGACGATCTGCTCTGGATATTGGGCACTTTGGTGTCGTCCTTGAACGAAACACCATGGGGCAAGATCGCGCCGCAAGTCATAGGCACGGCAGCCGTTGACGAGCAGGCGAAAGACCTGCTTGAAAAATGGGTTCGGGATCGAAGCGTGAATGTGCGCTCTATCTTTGACAGTGCGATCGCACGCGGAGAGATCGCTGCGGATGCCCCCGTGGAGCAAATGATCGAATTCGCAATTTCCGTTCCTTACTTCAGGAAATGCATGTCCGGCAAAGCGCTGGATGCGATGTGGCTGGAGACACATGTTGACCTGATCTGCGCAATGGCAGGTGTTACTCCCCAAAATCCCTGAACCGTGTAGACTGATCCTTGATCGAACGTGGCGCGCCAAGGGTGGGGCCTGTCCATGTGTTTTGGGGGCACGGTGCCATATGTTGGCAAAAGGGGGAAACATGACAGAACGATCGACCGATGATCGCAAAGCGCCTGAGGCGATGCGGCTGCCCGGCCTTGCGGGAAAAATTGTCGCGATCACCGCCGGAGCGAGCGGGATCGGCTATAGCATCGCGAGGGTGCTTCACGGGCAGGGCGCGAAAATCGCAATTTGTGATGTGGATGCCAGAGCATTGGATGCCGCCCGCGAGACATTGACCGGCTGTCTCGCTGTTGAGGCGGATGTTTCGGACGATCTGGCCGTAGATGCGTTTTTCAATGCGATCAATCAGGGCTTTGGCAGGCTCGATGCGCTGGTGAACAACGCCGGGATAGCGGGCCCAACCGGAAATCTGGAGGATCTGGAACCCGAGGACTGGCGGCGCTGTATCGATATTTGCCTGACTGGCCAGTTTCTGTGCGCACGTCGGGCCATCCCGATGATCAAGGCGGCCGGTGGAGGCGCTCTGGTCAATATGGCATCGGCGGCAGGAAAACACGGGTATGCCTATCGCACCCCTTATTCAGCAGCCAAGTTCGGGGTTATCGGTTTAACCCAAAGCCTGGCCAAGGAACTCGGCCCCGACAATATTCGTGTCAATGCCATCCTGCCCGGGATCGTAGAAGGCCCCAGAATGGACAAGGTGATCCGGGATCGCGCCAGCGCCACGGGCGTCAGTTATGATGCCATGAAGGATGACTATCTGAAGAATATCTCGATGCGCCGCATGGTGACCCCGGAAGACGTGGCTGCGTCGGTCGCATTCCTGATTTCAGACGCGGGCGGAAACCTTTCGGGCCAATCGCTGGCCGTCGATGGCAATGTCGAAACACTATAACCTCGAATGGACGGTGTAATATGAGCAAGGACAAGAGGCAGGCAGGCAAGGTGATCATCACATGCGCGGTGACGGGTGCCATTCATACGCCATCGATGTCGCCGCATTTGCCCGTGACACCTGACGAAATCATAGCGGATTCGTTGGCGGCGGCCGAGGCGGGGGCCGCGATCCTGCACCTTCACGCCCGGCATGGGGATGGACGCCCCGACCAAAGCCCAGAAGGCTTTGCCGCCTTTTTGCCCCGGATCAAGCAAGGCACAGACGCAGTGGTCAATATCACCACCGGTGGCAGTCCATACATGACCGTCGCGGAACGCGCAGCGCCTGCTGCGCGTTTTCAGCCCGAGTTGGCATCGCTCAACATGGGTTCCATGAATTTCGGTCTTTATCCGATGTTGAATCGCTACAGCGACTTTCAGCACGATTGGGAACGAGAACACCTTGAGGGGTCGAGAGACCTCGTCTTTCGCAACTCGTTTGCCGATATCGAATATGTTCTGGAGACCTGCTACGGCAATGGAACGCGGTTTGAGTTTGAGTGTTACGATACATCCCATCTCTACAATCTCGCGCATTTCGCGGATCGTGGTTTGGTCAAGGCGCCGTTTTTTGTCCAGTCGGTTTTTGGCCTTCTAGGTGGCATCGGTGGGCACCATGAAGACGTCTTGCAC
>JAHDIS010000100.1:5823-6434 GCA_020630695.1 Paracoccaceae bacterium
ATGAAGCGAACCGCAGACCGTCTTTTTGGAGATGACTACCGTTGGTCGGTTCTGGGTGCTGGGGCGAACCAATTCAGGATCGCGACGCAGGCCGCAACGCTGGGCGGAAATGTCCGGGTGGGTCTCGAAGACAGCCTGTGGGCGGGCCGCGGAGAACTGGCGAAATCCAATGCGGTGCAAGTTCGAAAAATCCGCGCCATTGTCGAAGGATTGGGGCTGGACATTGCGACACCTGACGAAGCCCGCGAAATTCTAGGCCTTAAAGGTGGGGACCACGTGGCATTTTGAATTTGCCCTTGGGCGACGGAAGGCGCTGCGATTGTGATTGCCGTGCGTCGGGACATGCCAAATGTCTGGCCGCATTGCGAACCCAGTGGAAGATCAAGCTGCGAGATTGTGGCTGGGGTGGTAGGATTCGAACCTACGATACACGGTACCAAAAACCGCTGCCTTACCACTTGGCTACACCCCAACGTGAAGCGCTACTTACGACGCGGTTTTTCCGGGATCAAGACCCAACTTTGCGAAAAATGCTACTCACCGGCGATGGCGCTGGTCTGTTGGCTCGGAGTGGCCTTTTGCGTGTCGTCAAAAAAGGTAAATCGGGCTCT
>JAHDIS010000045.1 GCA_020630695.1 Paracoccaceae bacterium
AGCCGCACCAAACCCAATCAGATTAACAATCAAACACTTCCAACAGGAAATTTGATGGCGGGTGGCCCGGTGTTTGGGATCGTGGCGGCTCTGGGGGCTGTGTCGCTGGGCTCAGCGGCGATCTTTCCGGCCCTTAAGGGATACGGCTGGTTTCGCAGTGGCATCAAAACCCTTGCGATCAGCGCTGTTTCGGTCTGGGCTCTTTACCTTGGGCATTTTGGCCTGGCGCTTGCGCTTGCCTTGTCCGCCCTTGGCGATCTGGCCCTGTCCCGTCCCGGTGAGCGCGCCTTTCTGATCGGGATTGTCTGCTTCGCAGCCGCGCATATCGCCTATGTTGTCTTGTTCCTGTCCGCCGGGTTTTTCGATGTGTCACCTGCGGCGATCTCTGGCCTCTACCCGCGCACCGCGGCGGCGCTGATCCTTGTAACCATCGGGTTTTGGCTGGGTCGCCTATACGCCAAAAACGCCGGAGCGCTGGCCATGCCGGTGCGCGCTTACGTAACAATCATCGTATTGATGGGGCTGGGCGCGCTCACTTTGCCCGCGAACGCATCGGGATTGCTGGTCATGGCTGGTGCGATGTCCTTCATGATCTCAGACGCATTGATCGGACAGCAGAAATTCCTGAACATTGGCTGGACCGGACAGGATTTCGCGATCTGGTGGCTGTACTACATCGGGCAGGTCGCGATATTTGTGGGACTGAGCGTTTAGCCGCTACTGATTGCGGTAGACTGCACACACACACCCCTGCCGTTTCAGCCGGGAGCAGAGCTTCCATCCTTCGTTGCGTGACTTGCGACCGATCCGGGCCATGAAATAGCCGCCTCGCGGGCTGGCACGGCTTTTCTGCCAGATCAGCTCGGGCTTGATGCCTTTGACCAATCCAGCACACCGGCGCATCCGTGATTTATATTGCTTGAGCGCATTGGACTTTGTTGTCCCGAATGCCACCTGTACGCCCCAGGGTGCGAAGGCCGGTTTAGGCGTTGGAAATTTTGACAGTTTTCGGTTTTTCGCCAGTTCATGACAGGCCTGCGCAAAGGGTTTGTCGGGCTGGAGCCGAAAATCGTGGCGCTCTGGTGGCGTGTCGCGCCAGGTTTCGGCAGTCAAGCCGGTGATGATCTGCACATAGTTGACGGTTTCGCGCGCAAGCCCGCCCGTTCCGGCGATCAAACCCTCTGCTCGACGCTCGCCGCCATTGTATCCAACGGCCGCAAGGCCATGGTTGCCATATCGCCTCGACATCTCGCCCAGATATTCCGCGGAATGTTCAAGCGCATCGGCGGGATTGAACGGGTCGAGCAGCCCACGCAAGCGGGCCGTTGATGGAATGAACTGAGCGATGCCTTGGGCATTGGCATGACTGACCGCGTTGGGATCAAAGCGGCTTTCTTGCCAGATCAGCCGTGCGAAAAAGCCCGGATCCAGTTCATGGGCAAGTGCGAATTGTTCAATCGCTTGGCACGTATCATAGACGAAATGCGCATCCCGGATGCACTGGATCTGCCCAAACGATCCACGAGAGCACAGCTTGCCCGGCTCGGCCATGGAGAGCCCGGGTAGCAACAGGATTAAACCAAAGAACATACGCAAAACCATGGCGCAGCTTAGGACAAACCCAGCCGCCGGGGTCAACACACACTTTTATTACAGCGCGCCGCGTATTAGGTGGGGATGGCAATATTCTAGACGGGCGGTGCGCATGTCCTTTTTCGGCAAGCTCAAGAACAGGTTGTTCAAATCTTCTTCCAAGCTGGATGAGGGCTTGGACGCCATCGTGCAGGATGGTGGCACAGAAGAACCGGAGGCCGAGGCCGCCGAGCAGCCAGATGCGCCCGAACAGGCGTTGACACAAACGCCCGAAGTGGATCCGCTTCCAGAGCCAGAGCCAGAGCCAGAGCCAGAGCCAGAGCCAGAGCCAGAGCCAGAGCCAGAGCCAGAGCCAGAGCCTCTTACGGCTATGGATATCAAACCAGAGCCAACGGCGCCTGCGCCCGAACCACAAGAGACGGCAAAGCCCGGTTTGTTGGGGCGGTTGCTGGGACGTAAACCCGCAGCGGCCAAGCCCGTGGTGCGGCGCGTTCTGGATGATGACATGCTGGAACAGCTCGAAGAGTTGCTCATCACGTCGGATATGGGTGTCGACACCGCCCTGCGCGTGACGGCGAACATCGCCGAAGGGCGCATGGGTAAACGGCTGTCATCGCAAGAAATCAAGCAATTGCTGGCTTCGGAAATCGCTCGGATCATGGAAGAGGTGGCAAAACCGCTGCCGATCTACGCCAAGACGCCGCAGGTGGTGCTTGTGGTGGGGGTCAATGGGTCGGGCAAAACGACCACGATCGGCAAGCTCGCTTCGCAGTTTCGGGCTGCTGGCAAAAAGGTGGTTATTGCAGCCGGGGATACCTTCCGGGCCGCTGCGGTTGAGCAGCTTCAGGTCTGGGGTGACCGTGCGGGGGTTCCGGTGTTGACCGCGCCAGAAGGCTCGGACCCTGCAAGCCTTGCATTCGATGCCATGAGCAAGGCGCAGGATGAAGGGGCAGATCTGTTGATGATCGACACGGCGGGGCGTTTGCAGAACCGTGCAGATCTGATGGAAGAATTGGCCAAGATCGTGCGGGTGATCCGCAAGAAAGATCCCGAAGCTCCGCATAACACGTTGTTGGTGTTGGATGCCACGACCGGACAAAATGCGCTCAGTCAGGTCGAAACCTTCCAAAAGCTTGCTGATGTCTCTGGTCTTGTGATGACCAAGCTGGATGGCACGGCCAAGGGCGGTGTTCTTGTGGCGCTGGCGGACAAGTTCGGTTTGCCGATCCATGCGATCGGTGTGGGTGAACAGATCGACGATCTGCAGCCCTTTGATCCCGAAGAGTTTGCAGCGGCCCTGACCGCGCTTGACACCGAATGATCCTCGCAGGGGCAACAGGCAATGCATTGCTCGTTGCGCCTGACATGCCACATATCCGGTTTTCGCGCGCTGCGGTGTGGTCGCCTTCGCGTGGATTGAGTGCACGATGAGTGAGTGGCTCATCAGCCTCGAAGGCACCCCCGAAGGCCATCAAACCGCTTTGATGCTGGCGCTTTTTGCTGCCTTTTTGCACGCCGTCTTCGGCGCATTGCAAAAGGGCCGCTTTGATCCATGGGTCACGCGGGCCGCGATTGATCTTTGGTTGGTGATCCTGTCGGCACCGCTCTTGTTTCTCGTGCCCTGGCCCGAGCCGCACATGTGGCCGATTTTTGCCGGGGCCGTTGTGATCCACCTGACCTACAAGGTTTTGCAGGCCATGGCCTACACACGCGGCGCCTACACCGTGGTCTACCCTGTGGTCCGCGGCACGGGCCCTCTGTTTGCGGTGATCGGAGCAGGGTTGGTCTTTGGCGAAAGCTTCACAGGCCTTCAATGGTCCGGGCTTGCGATCCTGCTGATCGGGATTTTTGGGCTGGCGGTTTACAACCTTATCTTTCTTGAAGGACAGCGGGACACATTGGTTCCGGCCCTTGGGCTTGCGCTTTTGACCGGGTTGATGGTGGCGATCTACACGACCTATGACGCCTACGGCATCCGGGCCACGGCAGACCCCTTTACCTTTCTGGCCTGGTTCTTCTTTCTCGGATCGTTGGATTTTCCACTTTTGTTTCTGGCCCGTCCGCTGCGGCGGCGTCTGGAAGGGGTCGCAGTCCGCCCGTTGATGAAACGCGGGGTGACAGGCGCATTGGTGGCGTTCGGCAGCTTTGGTGCGGTGATGTTGGCAACGCGGCTCGACAAGGTGGGCGAAGCGGCGGTCCTGCGCGAAACTTCGACGGTATTTGCCGCCTTTATCGGCTGGCTGGTCCTGCGTGAAACGGTGGGGCCGCGCCGCATCGCTCTCATGGCTTTGATCGCCTTGGGTGCGGTTATCGTTGAGCTTGGTGGCTGATGCCACTATCTGCATTGAACCAACCGCAGCAGGAGCCACCATGGAAGACCGCCAAATCAACCCGTTGATGAAGTCAGCGCTCGAATATGGCCCGATCCTCGGGTTCTTTGTGGCTTATCTTTGGCTCAAGGATCGTGTCTTCACGATCGGTGGCACCGAATACGAAGGTTTTATCGTCGTCACAGCGCTGTTCATCCCGATTTTTCTGATCGCCATGGCATTGCAGTGGCGCCTGACCGGCCATCTGAGCAAAATGCAGATCGTGACAGCGGTCCTGATCGTTGTTTTCGGCGGGCTGTCGGTCTGGCTGAACGACGAGCGGTTCTTCAAGATGAAGCCGACGCTGATCTATCTGCTCTTTGGTGGCGCATTGGCAGTGGGCCTGATGCGGGGTCAGAGCTGGCTGCAGGTGGTCATGGAGGGGTTGATGCCGCTTCAGCCCGAAGGATGGATGATCCTGACCAAGCGCGTGATGCTGTTGTTCTTTGCGCTTGCTGCTGCGAATGAAATCATCTGGCGTACGATGTCGACCGAAACCTGGGTCTATTTCAAAACCTTTGGTTTGCCGCTTTCGGTTTTTGCCTTCTTCATTTTCCAAGGCGGGCTTTTCAAGGCGCATGGAATCGAGGAAGACGAGGAAGAGACCGGCGACGCCAGCTAGGCCGTGCCAGATCGCATGTCCGGCGCTTGGCCGGGCTATTCGCCGGGCCGTGTCAGGCTGAACTTATCGCGCACAACGGTGTAGTCGCGATACCCCATGCGTGACAGAGGGTTGAAACTCAGCACATCGAATATGCCGTCCTTCAGACAATCGTCGCGCATGTGAACGCCCGTAACCTCACCGAAAACTGCAAAATTCGCATCACCGGGCAGCTGAACGATTTGGGTCAGTTTGCATTCCAGATTGGCTGGCGCCGCTGCGACCCTTGCGCAGTCGATCGTATCGCATTGTGCTTTTTTGATACCGGCATCGGCAAATTCATCCACCGTGCTATCCCATGGACCGGATGTCCGGTTCATCGCGTCGCGCATGGCATATTCGACGATATTGACGCAGAAGACACCACTTTCGCGCACCTGAGCGACCGTATCCTTTGTGTCGCCGCGATCTGGTTTCGTCGAAGTCGAAGAGAACATGACCTGCGGCGGGAAATAGGCAACGGCATTGAAAAAGGAATAGGGGGCCAGATTATCGTGGCCATCGGTGCCGCGGGTCGAAATCCATCCGATCGGACGCGGTGTGACAATGGCGTTAAACGGATTGTGGGGCAGGCCGTGGCCGTCTTCGGGGCGATAAAACATCGATCCATGTTCCTTGGTTCCGCCCTGTCACAGGGCGTTTGCGTGACACTTTGTGCCGTGATAGGCCGCTTTGCACCGGATTGCACGCAGGTCTGACACTTTGTTCACGCTCTCTCAGGAAACCGCAGAGGATTGGTGGGACGTAGAGGCCCTGTTCGACCTCAGTTTTGCCCCCGGCCGGTCTGCGCTTTCGTCTTACCGGCTGCGCGAAGACGTTGATCCGGTTTCCGAGTTATGCCGCGTTGCACGTGATGATCAGGGCATTCTGGGTGGGGCGATCCGTTATTGGCCCGTGCAGATCAGCGGGCAGCCCACATTGCTGTTGGGCCCGGTTGCGGTGCACCCCACGGCTCAGGGCGAGGGATTGGGCGGTGCGCTTATCCGGGACACGCTTGCGCGCGCGCGGGACCTTGGGCATCACCGGGTCATTCTGGTGGGTGATGCGCCGTACTACAGCCGTTTTGGATTTGAGAAATTGGAGGACGTAAAAATGCCGCCTCCGACCAACCCGGAACGCATTTTGGGCTGCGCCTTACAGCCGGGCGCTTGGCAAAATCTCCACGGTACGGTGAAACCTGTCGGTTAAACCCTTGAAAGGCGAGTGCACTCTACCCATTGTAGTATGCAGGGGGCCCAATAGAGGCTATGACATGACTGAGACCGACACCACCGCCGTAACGATCAACATCGAGGCGGAGATTGAAGCGATCGCCAACCGTTACCAATCTGCCAGCGGTTTGGGCGTCCAGATTTTCAACATGCTGAACTGGCCTGCAGATGCACTGCTGTCGCGCCTGCCTGAAAATGCACGCGGCAAGGTCGAGGTGCTGACGGTTCGCGGTCTGGAGGCGGCCATGAGCGCCGCATCCGGGTCACGCGCTGTGGTCAAGGATCAAAAGGACTGGGTCAATACGGCGACGGCAACGGCGGCCGGTGTTGTTGGCGGAATGGGCGGATTGCCCACGGCTTTGGCCGAGTTGCCAGTAACCGTCACGCTGCTGATGCGTGCGATTCAGGCGATTGCCACCGAACACGGCTATGACGTGGACGAAGAACAAACCCGCAAGGACTGCCTGCTTGTGTTTGCCGCCAATGGTCCGTTGACCGATGCCAAGGGTGAGCTGGACCTGAATTTCCTTGCATCTCGTGGCACTCTGAACGGCGTGAATGTCTTTATCGGCATTGGCCTGATTGCACCGCGACTTGCCGGGGTTCTTGGGCGCAAGCTTGCGGCCCAGACAATCCCCGTGATTGGTGCAGCGACCGCAGCGGCGACGAACTACAGCTACACTGGTTACTATCAGCAGATGGCCCATGTCGTCTTTGGCCTGCGTCGTTTGTCTGAACAGACAGGCACACCGTTTGCCGATCTGGTGGAAATGCTCCGCGACAAGGCGGCTCAGCCCAAGGTCAATTCGGCGCTCGGCGCTTAACCGTCGTTTAAGGTTAACACGCTATCGTTTTGCAAGGCGTGGTCTGAATTGACCCGTCTGCAACCCGCAAGTGTCAGGCTGATTGAAATGGCAGCGTTCGGCGATTGCGGGGTCCGGACAGAATCGGTTCGGTCGGTTGTGACCAGAAAGGTCTGCCACGTTTATCTCTCTTCGGGCCCGGTTGTCGGCAGAACGCCGCAGCCGGGTTCGTTATATGCGCTTTGCCGCCCTGATTGGGCGGAACATTTGTGGAACGAAGCTTTATCTTGGGGACGCGCCGCGCTATCTTGCCCGGCATGAGCAGTTTTGACGATATCGACGCCTTCGAAGGCTCTTCGCTGGCCGCCCGCGCAATGGCCGCCCGACCGGCGCCTTATCTGGACGGGCTGAACCCGGCGCAGCGTGAAGCCGTCGAGACCATGGATGGTCCGGTGCTGATGCTGGCAGGGGCAGGGACCGGGAAGACCCGTGCGCTGACGGCGCGCGTGGTGCATTTGCTGAACACCGGGCGGGCCCGGCCAAATGAAATTCTGGCCGTGACCTTTACCAACAAGGCCGCGCGCGAGATGAAAAACCGCATTGGCGGTATGCTGGGGCAAAGCATCGAGGGGATGCCTTGGCTGGGCACGTTCCATTCGATTTGCGTGAAACTGCTGCGCCGCCATGCGGAACTGGTGGGGTTGAAGTCCAATTTCACCATTTTGGACAGCGACGATCAGCTGCGCCTGCTCAAACAACTGGTCAGTGCCGCCGGGATCGACGACAAACGTTGGCCGGCCCGTCAGTTGGCCAGCATCATCGATGGCTGGAAAAACCGCGCGCTGACGCCGGACAAAATCCCGGCTGCGGATGCAGGGGCCTACAATCATCAGGGTCCGGTCCTCTATGCGCAGTATCAGGCCCGCCTGAAGGAACTGAACGCCACTGATTTTGGCGACTTGCTGCTGCACATGGTGGTGATCTTTCAAAACCACCCGGATGTGCTGGAGCAATACCAACGCTGGTTCCGCTACATTCTGGTGGACGAGTATCAAGATACCAACGTGGCCCAGTACTTGTGGCTGCGGCTTTTGGCGCAAAGCCACAAGAACATCTGCTGTGTGGGCGATGACGACCAGTCGATCTATGGCTGGCGCGGTGCCGAAGTGGGCAACATCCTGCGGTTCGAAAAGGATTTTCCCGGTGCGCATGTGGTTCGGCTGGAACAGAACTACCGTTCGACCCCGCATATTCTGGCCGCAGCCTCTGGCGTGATCGCAGGCAACGCGTCGCGCCTTGGCAAAGAGCTTTGGACTGAGGCACAGGAGGGTGAAAAGGTTCGCCTGATTGGCCATTGGGACGGCGATGAAGAAGCCCGCTGGATTGGTGAGGAAATCGAAGCCATGCAACGTGGCACGCGCGGATTGCGTGCTTTCTCTCTCGATGACATGGCAATCCTTGTGAGGGCGTCGCATCAGATGCGCGCTTTCGAAGACCGGTTTCTGACCATTGGTCTTCCCTATCGGGTGATTGGTGGCCCGCGTTTCTATGAGCGCATGGAGATCCGTGATGCCATGGCCTATTTCCGCATGGTCGTTTCGCCGGATGATGATCTGGCGTTTGAGCGGA
This sequence comes from Paracoccaceae bacterium, assembly GCA_020630695.1. Classification (GTDB taxonomy): domain Bacteria; phylum Pseudomonadota; class Alphaproteobacteria; order Rhodobacterales; family Rhodobacteraceae; genus Thalassococcus_A; species Thalassococcus_A lentus. The sequence continues at coordinate 8,267 of JAHDIS010000045.1, forward strand.
TCGTGAACACGCCCAAGCGCGGGCTGGGTGATAAAGCGCAGCAGACCATTCAGCGGCTGGCACGGGAAAACGGAGTGTCTTTGCTGGATGGCGCGGCCTTGGCGGTTGAGCAGGGCGCGATCAAGGGCAAAGGCGGGGCCGCTTTGGGCCAATTGGTCGTGGATCTGGCGCGTTGGGGTCGCATGACCGGGGAGGCCGGGCTGTCCCACATGGAACTGGCGGAAATCATCCTTGATGAATCCGGCTACACCACGATGTGGCAGAACGACAAAACACCCGAAGCGCCGGGTCGGTTGGAGAACCTCAAGGAACTGGTCAAGGCGCTGGAAGGGTTTGAAAACCTGCAAGGATTTCTGGAACATGTGTCGCTGGTCATGGACAACGAAAGCGATGATGGCGGGGCCAAGGTTTCGATCATGACGCTGCATGCGGCCAAGGGGTTGGAGTTTCCGGCTGTGTTTCTGCCGGGCTGGGAAGACGGGCTTTTCCCGTCGCAACGCAGCATGGACGAAAGCGGTGTCAAAGGGCTCGAGGAAGAGCGCAGGCTGGCCTATGTCGGCATCACCCGCGCAGAGGAGGTCTGCACGATTTCCTTTGCCGGCAACCGGCGTGTGTTCGGGCAATGGCAGTCGTCAATGCCCTCTCGTTTTATTGACGAATTGCCGGAAGAGCATGTGGATGTGCTGACGCCGCCGGGTCTTTACGGTGGCGGATATGGCGCGGCTGGTATGAGCGGCGGGTTTGGGTCTGATCTGGAAAGCCGCGTGGCTGAAGCCAATGTCTATAACTCGCCGGGTTGGAAGCGGATGCAATCGCGTGCCGGTGAACGCTCGGTCAGTCAGCCGCGTGAGAGCCGGAACACCGTGATCGATCTGGAGGCAGTTTCGGCCTTCACCTTGGGCGAACGGGTTTTCCATCAGAAATTCGGCTATGGCCGTATCGAGGGGATCGAAGGCGACAAGCTGGAAATCGCATTCGAAAAGGCGGGTATCAAGAAGGTGGTTGCCCGTTTTATCGTCGCGGCGGACGACGTGCCGTTTTAACGGTCCGGGCAGGGGGCGCTGCCCCCTCGGCCTGCGGCCTCACCCCCGGGATATTTGAAGCACAAAGAAACCGTCCGGGATTTATCGAACCGGAAGCGGTGCATCGGCCTTGGATTGCCCCATGACGATCTGGCTGTGGACGCGGGCCACTGTTGGATGGGCCAGTAGGACTTCGTGGATCAATCGGTTGAGCGCTGGCAGGTCTTCACACCAGACCCGCAGCAGGTAGTCGGCTTCACCTGTCATGGTCCAGGCCGACGTGATCTCGTCCCGGGTGCGCAACATCTGATCAAATGAACGGCCTTGCTCGGCACCGTGGCGCGCCAGTTGAACCTGCACAAAGGCCTGAACCGTCAGCCCGACCCGTTCCGGGGCGAGCTGCGCCCGGTAGGTGCGGATCACGCCGGAATCTTCAAGGCGCTGCCGTCTGCGGCCGATCTGCGAGGCCGACAGGCCCAGAGTGTCTGCCAATTCCTGTGCGGTCGCATTGCCCTTGCGTTGCAGCAAATTCAGCAATTGTGTGTCGATTTGGTCCATGATGCGAGTTTTCCGCGCAAAATATCAATATAGAGCGGTATGCATGCGAATTTTCTGAATTGAAAGTATGAAATGCGCAAAATTTGCAGCGCTCGAGGTGTAGATTGATTAGGAAGCCGCAAACAGGAGACGCCCATGGGACCTTTCCCGCACGATGCCCCGCAATCCAAGATCACACCCGAAAACCCAGCCGGAACGGACGGTTTCGAGTTTGTCGAGTTCGCGCATCCCGAGCCGCAGTCACTGCGCGCGCTGTTTGCTCAGATGGGGTATGCGCATGTGGCCAATCACAAGACCAAGCAGATCGAGTTGTGGCAGCAGGGCGATATCACCTATGTCCTGAATGCCGAGCCGGGCAGTTTCGCTTCCCGTTTCGCCGAGGAGCACGGCCCCTGCGCGTCAGCGATGGCCTGGCGTGTGGTTGATGCACAGCAGGCCTTTGATCATGCGGTTTCGAAAGGTGCGGAGCCCTATGAAGGCGCGGAGAAGTCCGTGGATTGGCCCGCCATCAAAGGCATTGGTGGCAGCTTGATTTATTTCACGGATCAGTATTACGACACTTCGCCGTATAACGCCGAATTTGACTGGATCGAACAGTCCAAGCCGCGCGGCGTTGGTTTCTACTATCTCGATCACCTGACGCACAATGTCTTTAAGGGAAACATGGATGTTTGGTTCAAGTTCTACCAGGACCTGTTCAACTTTCGAGAAATCCGGTTCTTTGACATTGAGGGCAAATACACCGGGCTGTTCAGCCGCGCACTGACTTCACCTTGTGGGCGTATTCGCATTCCAATCAACGAAGACCGCGGCGAGACCGGCCAGATCGTCGCCTATTTGAAAAAGTACAAAGGCGAAGGCATTCAGCATATCGCAGTGGGCGCGCATGATATTTATGACGCGACGGATGCAATCGCTGAGTCCGGTCTGAAGTTCATGCCGGGCCCGCCAGAGACCTACTACACGCTGAGCAAGACACGCGTGCATGGCCATGATGAGCCGATGGACCGGATGCAAAAACACGGGATCCTGATTGATGGTGAAGGTGTTGTGGATGGCGGCGAAACGCGCATCCTGTTGCAGATCTTTTCAAAGACAGTGGTTGGACCGATCTTTTTTGAGTTCATTCAGCGCAAAGGCGACGACGGCTTTGGCGAGGGGAATTTCAAGGCACTGTTTGAATCGATTGAGCGCGAACAGATTGAAAATGGCGAATTGACCGCTGCTGAATAGCAAAGCCTTCCATCAAAGAAAAACGGCGCCGGACAATCCAGCGCCGTTTTTTGTTTTGGGTTGTAGCGATTAGCTGCGGGGCATCTTCAACACGACACTGCGGCCGCTTTTGTTGTACCGCAGTTCAGATTCGCTGATCGCGGACACCCGGCCACCGTCGATACGGTCGCCGATCTTGACCTTTTTGTAACGCCCATTGGCCAAGCGGACGAGAGCGCGGCGATTGGACGATGTCCCATAGACACCGATCAGGTTGATTTTGTTCAGGTTAATGGCATTCCGAACAGTGGCTGAGCGCGCAACGGATGCAGAGGACGGCACATCAGGACGAACGGTACGAGGGGCAACAGCCGCTGCCGATGCCGTTTGCACCGGCGCGCGGGTCGCTTCTCGTTCGGCGCGGCGAACGATGGCATTGATGTTGCGCGGGCGCGATACAGGGGCCAGCGATCTGGCCACGGCCTGCCGGGTTGCGGGGGCGTCCGGCGCCTCGATCTCGGCTTCTTCCTGCGCTGTCTTGGGGCGCATGTTTGGACGGATTTTGCCCAGTTCGGCCCGGGAAATACCGCCCAATTCGGCACGTTCGCGCTGTTCAACCAAATCCGAAGGCCGCGCGTTCGGGCGGAACGCGGCCAGGGCCAGCGCTTCGGCAGATGGGGGCACGTCTGCGGCATCCGGGGCCTGTGGCGCCGCGAGTGCCGTGCGCAGAGGTGGGGTGACTGGCGGGCGGCCAGCAAAAATACGCAGGCCTTCAGGGGTCAATGCACCCTGTGCGGTGGCTCGGACCAACCCGCGTTCATCGATATCAAAAACCATTCCAGCAGGCGGGGGCAAGCCGGGATCTTCCAGTGTTGCGCCCGGTGCAATCTGCCGCGCGTCGGGCAGGGCAACAGCATCAAACTGCTGAACGGCAGGGTCAATCGATGCAACGTAGATGTCTTCGACGTTGCCCACAGGCAGTTCTGCGGGGGCTGTGGGTGCGCGTTGCCAGATGCCGGTCGCAGCATAGGTGGCGGCGGCTTCTTCGGCGCTGAGCGCCGAGGGTTGTCGTGGAATGGACAGTGGTGCTTGCACTGGTTCAACCGGCTCGGCGACCCCGGTATCCAGTGCGGCAACCTGCACCGAGGCATCATCCAGTTCCTCTTCGGCAGGGCGAACGTCCAATTGCTCGGGGTTGACCTCGGGCAGCGCGGCTGGGGCCAGGGCGACTGCGGGTGATTGATCAGAATTGCGGAAGAAGCGTGCCAGACCTTCGTCCATGAAAACCGAAGCCCAAGCCGCAACACCGATCAACAACAACAGCAGGGCAGATGTGAGCATCAGGCCCAGAAAACGAGGTTTGCCCCCCACCTGATCCTTGCTGCGTTGGCCGAACACCGTCATGCGTTCGCGCTCGGACTGGCTGGCGGTCAGAGTGGCTGCGGCAGCGCCAGCACCGGCTGTGCCAACCAGGCTTGCTTCGTTTCGGCGGGCATCGCGATCGCCTGCAGCGGTTCGGATGGCGGCCAATCTTTGAAGGGCGGCCTTTGACGCGGTGGTTGCCTCGGGTGCTTTGCGTGCAAGCGTTTGCGCGGTCAAAACACCTGCGGGCATTGGCGGCACGTCATCAATGATGCCATCATCGTTCTGCATTGCTGCGGGTTCGGCTTCGGGGACCGGATCAACCGGTTTCTCAGCCTTGCGCCGTTTGGAAAAGAAACCAAATGTCGCGCCTTTGCCGGTGTCTTCTGCCGTATCCTCGGCAACCTCCTCAGCCTCGATGCGACCATCCGTTATCTTTGCGCCTTTGACGCCGGTATCCGCTTTTAGGGATGGCATGAACCGCCGCATTGAACTGGCTGCGGCCGCCGCGGCGGCGCCCAGCTTTGGAACCGAAGCCGGGGCCTCTGCATCTGCGTCGCGGGTTGCCCGGATCGAGGAAAAGCTGGGGCTCGCCTCTGCCTCTGGGATATCGTCCGTCACCTTGGCGGGGATAGCCTCGATCGGAGGTGCGTTTGAGACGACAGGCGGCTCGGGGCTGCGCAGCACGGGCGCAGCGGCCGGTACTGCTGCGGCGGCCGGGGGCGCTACGGTCGGTGCAGAAGGGGCCGGGGCTACAGGCGCTTTGACCGCATCCTTTGCGACCGGCACTTCTGCCTGAGCACCGCCAAACCGAGCGGTCGGGGCTGCCGGTTCTTGCGGCTTGGGGTCGGGTTGTGGCTTGGGCGCTGGGGTGGGAGTCGCAAAGCGAGCAGGTTTTTCCTGTGGTGCCTCGACCACGTCCGGTTTCGCGGCAGGCTCTGCCATTTCGGGCTCTGGCTTGGCGTCTGGTTCTGCCTTGGCAGGCTCAACCACATCGGCCTTGTTCTCACTGCGCGAGGACAGGAAGTTGGGTTTGTTGTTCTGGTCTTCCGGAACAAACGCGTTTTTCGTCGGGGCAAACGCATCTTCTGTCGCAGCGATCACGCGCAACGCTGCTAGCGGGCGTTCCGGTTCTGACTTGCCCTTGAATTGCGCGGCCTTGCCAAAAAACACCGGGCCCTCAAAGGACAGCTCGGGCGCGATGGCAAGATGGGCAACAGGAACAAAGTTGTGGCTCTTAGCAAAAGCTTCGGCTTCGTCCAGCGTCTCGCGTGCGACGGCGGCGACCATCAGGCGGCCGTTCGCGGTGCTCACGTCATAGGCCAGCTGCTCAAAGGTGTAGGGGGTCTCTTTCTCCAACGCCGCCTTGATAGCGGCATCACGGGCACTTTGATCGCCGCCCAAATCGGGCAGGTCCAGATAACGCATCTGTTCGTTCGGAATGATCAATCCGACCTGATGCGCGCCACGATGGATGGACCGGGCGGTTTTGCGCAGGCGCGCCATATCGCCATCAAGGTCCGAAGATTCCAGAGATACCTCTCCGATCGGCGCCCAACCGCCCGGCATCCGCCGCAGCAGTACGATTCCGTCGAAGGAGAGTGACAAGGCAAAGTTCAGTCGCATGCGGGCTCTTTAGCAGTCCTGCTATTGCTGTGGGAGTCTTAAGGTTCCACACCCGTATAATACAGCAAAGCTTTGCCGAATAAAAGAAAAGCAGCGCGCTGCGCTTGCTATTGTCCCAGTGCGGCGTGACATTGAAAATTGATGCGCATTGTTCGATGAGACGGCCTGTTCGAAAGGAAACCCTATGCTTTTAAAACGTTTTTTCAGTGCGATGGTTTTTGGACTATCCCTGACGGTGACGGCTCTGCCATTGCAGGCGCAACAGACCGCAGTTGACGTGCCGACGTTGCGGGTCAACGGACAGGGGGTCGTCACCGCAGCGCCGGATATGGCGAGTCTGACTTTGGGGGTGACAGAACGGGCAGAAACGGCGCCCGAAGCCATGGATGCGGTCTCTCAAAGCGTGTCAGCCATTCTGACCCGATTGAAAGCCGCTGGAATCACGGGGGCAGATGTTCAGACGTCCGATCTGTCGCTTGGTCCGATCTGGGACAACCGGTCTTCGGGTAGTCGACCAGAGGTGTCTGGGTTCGAGGCCTCGAACCGTCTGACCATCCGGGTGCGTGATTTGGATCGTTTGGGTGATGTCTTGGGGGCGGCTTTGGAAGACGGCGCCAATCGAATGTCCGGGCTTCGGTTCGGCCTGACAGAGCCGCGCCCGCTCGAAGATGAAGCGCGCCGTGCGGCGGTCGCGGATGCCTTGGCCAAAGCGCAGCTTTATGCAGAAGCCGCAGGTGTCGCGCTTGGGCCCATTCTGTCGATCAGCGAGGGGTTCGTTTCACGACCGGAGCCCGGGATCATGATGGCCGCGCGCGCTGAATCGGTCCCGGTGGCCGCGGGTGAAACCGGCATATCTGCGCAGGTCCAGATGGTCTTTGCACTGCAGCCCTAGCGCGGGAATTTCAACTTTGCAAAGCGCCGGGCCGCATGCCGGGCAGACGCCATAACCATTGGCCTGACATCCATATGAGCGGATCGAGGCGTTTTGCGGGGTCCATACCGATGCTGATCAAGTCGAACGGGTGGCACTGGCGATCGGGGCGGCCGTAGAACCAGTTGTACCGTTCGCCGTCCCATTCCGATTCCGGTGTCAGATCATGCCGCGCCGAAAAAACGCTGCCGCTTAGATTTCCGGCAGAAGATGTTGCTGGATGGCGGCGCGCAATTGCTGAAGCGCACTCTTCTTGCGCGCCGCCATGAATTTAGCGCGCCGCGTTCAGCGCACGGTCCAGATCAGCGATCAGATCATCAGCTTCTTCTGTGCCAATCGAAATCCGAACCACGTTAGGCGCCGCACCTGCAGCAACCTGTTGTTCCACCGTCAACTGGCGGTGCGTGGTCGATGCGGAGTGGATCACAAGGCTGCGGGTGTCGCCAAGGTTGGCAACATGGCTGAAAATTTCGAGGTTATCGACGAATTTCACGCAGCTTTCGTAGCCGCCCTTGAGTGCGATGGTGAACAGGCCACCGGCGCCCTTGGGGCAGATTTTTGACACCCGTTTGTTGTAGGGTGAAGACTTGAGACCGGCGTAGGTGACCGCTTCGACCGCGTCATGTGTTTCCAACCAGGATGCGACTTTTTCAGCGTTTTCAACGTGCTTTTGCATGCGCAGCGACAAGGTTTCGATCCCCATCAGCGTGTAGTGCGCTGCTTGTGGGTTCAGCGTCATGCCCAGATCACGCAGGCCGATCGCGATCCCGTGGAAGGTGAAGGCCAGCGGGCCAAAAGTCTCGTGGAACTTGAGCCCGTGATAGGCTGGCTCTGCCGCCGAGAGCGATGGGAACTTGTCAGATGCAGACCAGTCGAACTTGCCCGAATCGATTACGACGCCGCCGGTTACGGTGCCGTTGCCGGTCAGGTACTTGGTCATCGAATGCACAACGAGGGTCGCGCCGTGTTCGATTGGCCGGCACAGGTAAGGCGAAGCCGAGGTGTTGTCGACAATCAAAGGAATGCCCGCCTCATCCGCGACACCGGCGATGGCGTCGAGGTCGGTGATATAGCCACCCGGGTTCGCGATCGACTCGCAGAATACGGCGCGTGTGTCGTCGTCGATTGCGGCCTTGACGGCGTCCAGATCGTCGAAGTCGACAAAGGTGCAGGACCAACCAAAGCGTTTGATCGTCTGGCTGAACTGCGTGACAGTACCACCGTAAAGCCTTGTGCTGGCGACGATATTTTTGCCAGGGCCCATCAGAGGGAACAGCGCCATGATCTGCGCGGCATGACCTGAAGAACAGCAAACAGCACCGACACCGCCTTCGAGTGTGGCCATGCGTTCCTGTAGTGCCGCGACCGTTGGGTTGGTCAGGCGCGAATAGATATAGCCGACTTCCTGCAGGTTGAACAAAGCAGCGGCGTGTTCGGCATCGCGAAACACATAGGCTGTTGTCTGGTAAATCGGTGTTTGCCGCGCGCCGGTTGCCGGGTCTGGGCGGGCGCCTGCGTGGATTTGCAGCGTGTCAAAGCCGTATTCGGGTCCGTCGGTCATGGGATCCTCCCTGAAGTTTGTGCTGCCGCAAGGATTAGGCCATTGCATGCCAGCCCACAACGGCCCCTGTTCTTCATCCTGGGACAAAGACCACTTTTCCTCGAATGACCGCAAAAGTGTGACGCTGTCCTGATCAAGCGCTGTGTCACATAACATTTGCCCAATGATGAGGCCGGGTTGGTCTTCTTCATCAGGTGGATCTTTTCAGGGCCTCAATTCGGTCAAACCATTGCTTTGACAAGGTCCCCAATATGCCAGAGCCGCGACGCAGTGTTGTCCAAGTGTTCGAAGATACAAAGCGCAAGAGCGAAGAACGAGCGGGAGCGGACATCCGTGCAAAAGACCGATACTCTCGAAGACGGGCGACTGTCTCCGAAGCAACTGCTGGCGTATATTTCTGCAGAATTGCGACGTGCACTGCCCAGCCATGAAATTGCTCCGGCAACTGACGAGCCGGGACAGGTGAGGCTGATCGACAAGTCCAGCGGTGCCGAAGAGGCTCGCCTCGATCTTGCCAATCTTTTGGCCGAGATTTTTTCGGCGCCCTTCGACGCGTCGCTGATCGACGAACGGGTGACGGCCTTTGTGGAAATGGCCCGCATTGCATTGGTCGAACCGAACGTTGATCCCAAATCCATCTTTCCTGCACTGCGGCACGCAGAATTTCTGGAACCCTACAGGGATAACGCTTTTGTCCGGCCCGGGCCGGGGGATTGCAGTATGATCCTGATGCAGGATCTTGATGCGCAGGTCGGGACCTTTCCCAGAAGCCGGGGAAAAGCGGCTGGCTGGAGCGAAGAAACCCTTTGGCTTCAGGCTGAAAAGAACTTTGCCGAAGTGCTGGAAAGCATCCAGTTGCGCGAATCTGCGCCAGGTGTCTTCAGCATCTGGCTGGATCACCTGGAATGGAACAGCAACAGTCTGCTGCTGTCGCCCAAGACGTTGAAGGGCATTCAGGCCGAGATCGGGGCTGAGCGTGTCTTGGTCGCGGCCCCCAGCCGCGAAAGCGTGGAAATGATCAATGCCTCGGACACGGACGCCTTCCGGCGTTTGGAGCAATGGATGCAGGATTGTTTGGACATGCCCCATCCGCAGTCAGAATTTGTCTACACTTTGTGTGATGAAGGCCGGAAACTGCAGCCGCGGTTCTTTTCGGATCGGGGTGTCCTGCGGGCGATGAACTGACGGAAAGTGAGCCCGTCTGACGGACGGGCGCACGACAGATCAACGCATCCAGAACCCTTCACGTTTGATCGTGTTTCGAATGGCTTGCTCCCGGCGGGGCAGGTCATCGCGGTCAAACAGCGCCCGCACTTTGTGCCCGCGTCCTTGGTAAATCATACGTTTGAACGGGTCATACTGCTTGAGGACCTTTTTGATCTTGTTGGGTTCTGCAAGGCTTTCCAAAAGATCGACGACGCTGTCAGGTTCGCGCGCATAGAGTAGGGGCAGCACGCGGTAGTGACAGGTCGTAGCGCCGTCCAGAAGACCTTCAGGCAAAGTGTTACGGCCACCGCCCAACCCGTGGATAACCAAAGGCAGCGCGATCTGGTCCAGCCATGGATCCAGCGATTGGCACACCAATTCACGCGGCGGGTCGTTTTTGATCGAAAGTGCGTAGTCCAGAAAACGCTGACCAAATTCATGCGGACATTTGTAAAAGAAAAAACCCGCGTTGAAGTACAGGTAACGCTGCCAGTATTCGTCGGGCCAGCTCAGGTCCAGCGAGCTCTCGAAATCCAGACCGAACCGATCATAGAGCGATTTCCATGTTTGCGCGTAGCCGGGGCCATAAAGTTCGATTTGCGGCCATGTATCTTCGCGTCGCATCGATGCGGTCGGCCGCTCGAAATCGAACGGAACACGCGTAAGATCCTGCAAAACCAGCGTGTCTGTATCAAAGAAAATAAATGGCTCGCCCTTTGGCATCGCCAGCAGGGCCTCGATCTTGTTGCCATAGGGGTAGGCGTGGCCGAAATGCCGGTTTTCAAACGGCACGAACACCGCCCCGAGATCTTCCAGCAAGGCGCGGGTGTTTGGATCGCGGATCGAAGGATCGTTTGGCCAGTTCGGGCCGGGCTGCGGTTCCGCTATATAAAGTTTGCAAGGACGGCCCGCGCTGGCGCGTTGCAAAGAGGCCGCAAACAGAATGGCTTCGTACTGCAATCGCCCGGCCTGACCGACGATCATGATGTTGAAAGGCTTCGTTTTCGGCGGCAAGGGTTTCTTGGCCGCGGGTATCCGTGCTGGCTTGGCCGCGCTCTTTTTCGGAGCGGCTTTGGACGTTTTGGCCTTGGTTTTCGCCATTTCTGGACCTGCTCGTTCTTGGGCTGACTTGCCTTTTGGCGCAGTATAGGGCCGATTGGCTCAAGAAAAAAAGCGCGATCTCAATTTAGACGGCAGCGCAAACGATATTTAAAAAGGGAGAGTTGCAGTGTTGGACATTATTCTTTTGGTCATAGCGACTGCCATGGGCGGTGGGGCAGGCTCTGGTCAGGCGGATGCGGCGGCCGCCGAGGCGCCACCTGTCAGCGGCGGTGTGCCAAGCGAAGCGGCTGCACCATCTGCACAGGAACGCGCACGCCAAGCCTATACAGCAGAACCTCAGGTCGCGACCGGCAAGTTCACAACCGCGCTTGAGGTCAAGCCGATCCTGACGGCTACCAAAGGCAACTGGGTTGCCGTGCGTGACTGGCAAGGACAGGACCTGATCTATCTGTCGCATCTGTTGGCGTGGCGCTGTGGTTTGGCTGCCGCGCATGTCGGGATCAACGGTGAGCCACCCGAGGCCTGGGACCTGCCGCCTTGTCTCGTTGACACGGCGCAGCCGAATGCAATTCCGGACGATGCTGTGATCTACAAGGCTTTTCCGCCCGGTTCGATCCAGACCATCACGGTCGAATTGACCTATGATGATCTGAGCACCGACAGCGCGTTTTTTGAACGCAAGGCCGTTTTGCTGCCTTGATCGGAAGTCAGGCGCGCCACCCGGCGCGCCCGGTTTCAAAGCTCGATGGCTTGCATCACCTGTGGTTCGACGACCTGAACGCCCGGCAACCCATCGGCCAAAACTTCGGCTGACTGTTCGAGCAAAGGGAACGTCCTGTAGTGGCATGGAATGACGGTCTTGAAGTCGAAATACCGTTTGGCGGCATAGGCGGCCTGTTTCATGTCCATGGTGAAATATCCACCCGCAGACAGAATGCCGATGTCAGGTTTGAAGTAGTCGCCCATCCAATCCATGTCGGCCATGACACCAGTATCACCGGACACATAGAGCGTTTTGCCTTCGCCCGAAATCATGAACCCGGTTTCCGTGCCGGTATAAAGCGGACGATCATCAACCATCATAGATGACGAATGTGATGCGGGCACCATGGTTGCGGTGACGTTACCCATTTCGATCGTGCCGCCTAAATTGAATCCGTGTCCGTCGGTCGCGCCTTGACTGCTCAGAAATTTCGCCAGTTCGTTCATGCCCGAGACTGGAGCGCCGGTTTTCTTGGATATGTCGACAATATCGGCCGTATGATCAAAGTGACCGTGCGTGACCAAAATGTGGGTCGCCCCGGCGATTGCTGCTTCGCCGTCCTGACCTTCCATCATGGGGTTACCAGTTAACCACGGATCGATCAGCAACACCTGATCCCCGATCTCTACGCGAAAACTCCCGTGGCCCATCCAGATGATCTGCATAGCGCATCTCCTATTCGCTTTTGGTTCAATCGCGTTAAATGTAGGCCGGGTTTGCAAGAAAACGATACGAAATTTGGATGTTCCCGGTGAGGCCTCATGGATTGGACAAGAGCGGTTGACGGTTATTGCGAGCGGCTTGATGCAGGGTTCTGGGCCGAGCCGATCAACGCGATCACAAATCTTGCCTTTGTCGTGGTCGCCGCTTGGCTCTGGCCGCGCACGCATGGCACAGGCCGGCTGCTTTGCCTTGTTCTCGCAGCGATTGGTGTCGGGTCATTCCTGTTCCACACCTTTGCGCAACCTTGGGCCGGGGCACTGGATGTTCTGCCGATTGTCTTGTTCATCCTGATCTATATCTTCGCTGCGAACCGCGACTTCTGGCATCTGCGCCCTTGGTGGGCTCTGGCCGCGACCGCATTGTTTTTTCCCTACGCGGCTTTGCTGGTTCCGGTATTCGGCGCCATTCCAGCATTGGGTGACAGCGCAGGCTATGCGCCGGTCCCGCTGCTGATCGCGGCTTATGCTGTCTTGCTTCGGCGCCGGGCACCCAAAACGGCCCGTGGACTTGCCGTTGGCGCGGGGCTGCTCGTGCTATCCCTGACTGCCCGAACGATTGATGAGCCGCTTTGCAATGTCTTGCCGATGGGCACGCATTTCGCATGGCATTTGCTCAATGCGGTCATGTTGGGCTGGATGATTGCGGTCTGGACCCGTCATGATCTTGCAGGGCGGGCCGCCGCGCGGTAGACGCGCGGGAAGAGATCAATAGAGGAAGCCTGCAGATGTCTATCGACACCGAAACCGCTGCACGCGTGGCCAAGCTGGCCCGCATCAAGGTCGAAGAGGATGCGCTGCCTGCGCTGGCCCAAGAGTTCAACACGATCCTCGGCTTTATCGAGCAATTGCAGGAAGTGGATGTGGACGGCGTTGAACCCATGGTTTCCGTCACGCCCATGCGTTTGAAACGCCGTCAGGACGGTGTGACCGATGGCGATCAGCAGGACGCGGTCCTGTCCAACGCGCCAGACGCGCGCGAAGGCTTTTTCGCGGTTCCAAAGGTGGTGGAATAACTATGGCTGACCTGAGCAAAATGAAAATCTCCGAAGCCCGCGACGCGATGCGCGCAGGCGATGTGAGCAGTGTTGACCTGACCGAAGCCTGTCTGGGTGCAATTGAAGGCGCCGGTGTTCTGAACGCATTTGTTCACAACACGCCCGAAATCGCGATGGATCAGGCCAAGGCGGCCGACGCACGGATCAAAGCCGGGGATGCGCCTGCGATGTGCGGTATCCCATTGGGCATCAAGGATCTGTTCTGCACAAAGGGTGTCGCCAGTCAGGCTGCTTCCAATATTCTGGGCGGTTTCAAGCCGGAATACGAAAGCACCGTCACAACGCAGTTGTTCGACGCCGGTGCTGTGATGCTGGGCAAGCTCAACATGGATGAATTCGCCATGGGCTCGTCGAACGAGACCTCGTGCTATGGCGACGTGATCAACCCTTGGCGCCGGGGCAACGACGAAGCAAAGCTGACACCGGGCGGCTCTTCGGGCGGCTCTGCCGCGGCGGTTGCCGCTGATCTTTGCCTTGGTGCCACCGGTACGGACACAGGCGGATCGATCCGCCAGCCAGCAGCATTTGCTGGCATCACAGGCATCAAGCCAACCTACGGGCGTTGTTCGCGTTGGGGGATCGTCGCCTTTGCTTCCTCTTTGGATCAGGCGGGCCCCATGACCAAGGATGTGCGCGACGCCGCGATCATGCTTGAAGCGATGTGCGGGCATGATGCCAAGGACAGCACCTCGGTGGATCTGGCGGTTCCCGATTTTGAGGCAATGTTGACTGGCGATGTGCGGGGCAAGACCATTGGTATCCCACGCGAATACCGTATGGATGGCATGCCTGACGAAATCGAAGCGCTCTGGGCCGAAGGCCGCAAGATGCTGGAGGACGCGGGCGCCAAGATCGTCGATATCTCGCTGCCGCACACCAAATACGCGTTGCCTGCCTACTACGTGATTGCGCCGGCCGAGGCCTCTTCAAACCTCGCGCGGTATGATGGCGTTCGCTACGGGCACCGCGCGTCGCTTGCGCAGGGCGATGGCATCACCGAAATGTACGAAAAGACACGCGCCGAAGGGTTTGGGCCCGAAGTGCAGCGTCGTGTCATGGTTGGCACCTATGTGTTGTCCGCGGGTTTTTACGACGCGTATTACAACCGCGCCCGCAAGGTCCGCACCCTGATCAAGAAAGACTTCGAAGATGTCTTTGCCCAGGGCGTGGATGCCATTCTGACGCCAGCAACTCCGTCTTCTGCCTTTGAACTGGGAATGGAAATGGACGATCCCGTTCAGATGTACCTCAACGACGTCTTTACCGTGACGGTCAACCTGGCCGGATTGCCCGGCATTGCTGTTCCGGCGGGTATGGACAAGCAAGGTTTGCCCCTCGGTCTGCAGCTGATTGGCCGTCCATGGGAAGAAGGCGATCTGCTGAATACCGCCTATGCGCTTGAGCAGGCGGCCGGCTTTGTAGCCAAGCCTGCCAAATGGTGGTAAGCGCCTGAAAAAGAATAGGCAGGACATAGAGATGCGGTTTCTTCTAGTAGGTGTGGCAGCGGTTGCCCTGATGGGCTGTACGCCCAGCGTTCCGGACAGCGGTGCTGGTGTGGTGGACAAAGGGCGCGGGGTCGGCTTCGACGACGCGGCTTATCGTCAGGCGCGTGATGCGCAGCTTGAGGGCCGGGGTGGTCCGACAACCGTACCCGGACCTGTTGATGTTCAGGCCACGACGTTGGACGACGCCGCTGAACGCAATGCGGCCGGTTCAGCAGCGGCGGCCAACTCTGGTCAGGCGCCTGTTGATGCATCTCCGTCCAATCCGGCGCCATCCGTTGTACGCAACGCTGCCGGCATTTCGGGCGAGAATGATTTCAACGCGGTCTCATCGCAGCGGGATATTCAGGCTGACGCAGACCTTCTGGCGCGAAACAGGGCGCAGTACAGCGTTGTGACGCCAACCGATCTGCCCAAGCGTGAAGGCACCAACCGGCCGAACATCGTGCAGTACGCTCTCAAAACCACCAACCCTGTCGGCACGGCCCTGTACAAACGGTCCAGCTTTCGTGCGGATGCCAAGTACCAGCGGGCGTGTGGCGGATACGCGTCGGCGGATCTGGCACAAGAGGATTTTCTGGCAAACGGCGGCCCCCAGAAGGATCGCAAGGGCGTCGACCCCGATGGTGACGGTTTCGCCTGCACTTGGAGCCCGGCACCGTTCCGTGCTGTTCGCGGTGGCTGATCTGGCATGACCGGGGCTTCTGGGAAGGCTGACACCGAAGACGCCATCTGGTTTCCCTCACAGAATTACGGGCCGCGCAAATCTGTTGCGCGGCCCGATTTGATTGTGCTGCACTACACCGCCATGACCACAGCCGAAGGGGCGCGGGATTGGCTATGCAATCCCGAAGCCGAAGTTTCTGCACATTATGTTCTGGCCGAAGATGGTAGGCTCTGGCAGTTGGTTCCGGAAGCCGAACGCGCGTGGCACGCGGGGCGGGGCGCTTGGGGGGATGCGACGGATGTCAATTCCCGCTCGATCGGGATCGAGATTGCCAACACTGGCAGCCAGCCATTTTCTGCGCCGCAGATGACTCAACTGGAACGCTTGTTGGCAGGAATGATGCAGCGGTGGTCTGTTGTGCCGGAACGCGTCATCGGCCATTCCGATTGCTCGCCCGGCCGAAAAATAGACCCCGGTCGCCGATTTGACTGGAGACGGCTGGCGCTGGGCGGGTTGAGCATATGGCCCGACACGGCGCAAACGGCCAAACCCGAACAGTTCTGGCGCGACGCAGCAAGATTCGGATACCGCTGGGATGAGGGCAACGAAGCCGCTGTGCTGGATGCTTTCCGATCGCGGTTTCGGCCCGCTGCTCAGGGTGCGCTGAGCGCCGAAGATGCGGGCATGATGGCCGCGCTTGCCAATCAGTGGCCCGCGCTGCGCGATGCTTTGGCCTGACAGCCGACACTTGTCCGCTATTCCAGCTGATAAGGCAGCACTTCGCGTTTTCCGGGACTGATGGACAGCCGTTTTTCCAGTGGCGGAACGGATCGTTGGTGGCACTTGGTTCGTTCGCAAATCCGGCAGGAAATGCCGATGGGTTCAAACGCAGCGGCGCGGGTAAAGTCCAGATCATCGGCATAGACGATGGACGCAGCGTGTCTCACCTCGCACCCCAGCGCAATCGCATAGCGGCGCACTGGCGCACCAAAATGGCCGCCGGTTTTGGACACATCCCGCGCCAGACTGATGTAGCGCACGCCATCGGGCGTTTCCGCAAGCTGCCGCAGGAAGCGGCCGGGTGTTTCAAAGGCACGATGCACGTTCCACAACGGGCAAGCCCCGCCAAAGCGGGCGAACTGAAGCCGAGTGGCCGAGTGGCGCTTGGTGATCGTGCCGGCCTGATCGACCCGCACAAAGAAGAATGGAACGCCCTTTGCGCCGGGGCGCTGAAGCGTCGAAAGCCGGTGTGCAACCTGTTCGATCGACGCGCCGAAACGCGCAGCCAGCAATTCCAGATCGTGCCGTGTTTCCTGCGCGGCGTTCAGCATGGCGCCATAGGGCATCATCGCCGCCCCGGCGAAATAGTTTGCAAGACCCAGCTTGGCGATTGCCCGCGCTTCGGGTGTCTGGAAACGCGCCAAATCCAGCGTAGCATCGAGCAAACGGTTCTGGCTGAGCAAGGCAACCTGAACAAGTAGCTGAAAACTTTGTGTTTCTGGCGAAGCGAGCGAAGACAGGATGATCTGGCGTTTTTCCGGATCGTAGCTGCGCAAAGGCGTGGTTTGGGCGTAGTGAACGGTGATCCCTTTTGAGGCCAGTCGCCTGGTCGCGGCCGCGTGGATGTTGGTTTCGCCCTGTGTCAGATCGGCATAGTGCTCTGCGGCTCGGTCCACGGCGTCGATGTAGTTGTCGCAGTAATGAAAGAAATCGCGCACCTCTTCCCAAGGCGAGGGCTGCAATTGTGCATCCTCGCGCCCGAGCGCTTCGTCTAGCGATGCAAGGCGTTCATGGGTTTGCCGATAGGCACGGTGCAGTTCCAGAAAGGCCCGCGCCAGCGCCGGCGCGTTCGATGCGGTCAGCCGCAGGTCTGCCAGCGGCGGAGTGGCGTCACCGAACACAGGGTCGGCCAGTGCTTCGCGCATGTCCGTGACCAGCCTTTCCGCGTCACCCTGACCCAGTTCTGTTACGTCAAAGCCGAACTCTTGGGCCAGCGCCAGAACCACGGTCGTACTGACCGGACGATTGTTGTTCTCCATCTGGTTCAAATAGGGCAGTGACACGCCCAGTTTGGCAGAGAAGTCTTTTTGCGTCAGACCCAGCCGCGTTCTCAGATCGCGCAGCTTGGCTCCGGCATAAAGTTTTTGGGCAACCATGTTTGCACCTTTGCAGAAAACCGCATGCAAGTTTGCAGGGTTGTCAGGCGGCGTCCAGCCCTTTGAGCTGTCTTGCACGCCAGATTACGAAAACGATCGCAAAGATTGAGGCCGCCGATGTCGCAAACATGAGCCACAACAGCGGCCAAACGCCTGATCCGGGCTGGAGCAGGGCGCCCGCGATCGCTGAAAGCGCCGCGCCGCCACCCAGCATGATCGATCCGCCCAGACCAGATGCTGTGCCGGCAAGATGCGGACGAACAGACAGCATGCCCGCCGTTGCATTCGGAATGGTCATGCCGTTGCCCAATCCCACAAAGGTCATGAAACCAAAAAAGCTTAAGGCTGTGCCTGCGCCAACCCAGAAGAATAGCATCGACAGGACCATGCCGATGGTCACGATCCAGCAGCCGACAAAAACCATGGTGTTCACACCGATGCGCGCAGAGTACCGGCCGGAAATGAAATTGCCTGCAAAGTACCCCACGGCGGGCGCGCCGAAGTAGAACCCCAGTTCCGCCGGGCTAAGGCCAAACACTTCTGTTCCGACGAAAGGGGCGCCGCCAAGATATGAAAAGAACGCCCCAGACGCACAGGCCGAGGACAAGGCGTAGCCCCAAAATCGCGGACTGGTGAGAAGCTCAGGATATTCACGAAATTGCTGACCCAACGTCAAACCGCTCTTCTGGGCGGTTTCTCCAAGGTCGCGCCAGCTCAGCCAGAGCATTCCCAGACCCAGCAGTAGCAATAGCCAAAAGTTGGCCTTCCAGCCCATGGCCTCTTCGAGCAATCCGCCGATTGCCGGGCCAATCATCGGGACCACGGCCATACCCATAGTCACATAGCCAATCATTGAGGCCGCTTCGTCCTGCGGAACGATATCCCGGACAACTGCACGCGACAGCACCATGGCCACGACGATCACCGCCTGACACATGCGAAAGAACAGGAACATCCAGACGGATGTGGCAAGGATACAGCCTAGGGTGGCCACGCAAAACAATGCGATGCCCCACAAAATGACCGGCCTGCGCCCCAGTTTGTCCGAGATCGGTCCGATCAGAAGCTGCAGGACGGCGTTTACACCCAGATAGACCGCGACGGACAATTGCATCAGGCGGTATTCCGTATCGAACCACTCGGTCATCTGCGGAAGGCTGGGCAGGAAGATGTTCATGACCAGCGCGGACAGACCGGCCAGAAAGACAAGGGTCACGATATGAGGCGGGGTGGTGCGATCCAAAAAACGCACGGCTTGGCGACTTGGCATTCTGAATCAGTTAGGCTGATCGCAGGGCTTTGTCCATGTGGCTCGTACGGCGGGATTCGAAAATTTACACTTTGCAATTTGCTAACAGATGTATTTTCAAACTTTGCAAATTTGCCATTCTGTTCTTGCTGCAACTGCAAAGGCAAGTATGTTGCGCGAAACAGCAAAGGGATGGCCATGAAAGACATTCTCGCAGAACTTCAGGATCGTCGCGAAAACGCGCGCCTTGGTGGTGGACAGAAACGCATCGACGCACAGCACGGCCGCGGCAAGCTGACAGCACGCGAACGGATCGATCTGTTGCTCGATGAAGGCAGCTTTGAAGAATACGACACCTTTGTCGCGCATCGCTGCACCGACTTCGGCATGGAAAAGAACCGCCCCTATGGCGATGGGGTTGTGACTGGCTGGGGTACGATCAATGGTCGAATGGTCTATGTCTTCAGTCAGGACTTCACCGTTCTGGGTGGTTCGGTTTCGGCGACCCATGCTGCGAAAATCTGCAAGATCATGGACATGGCGATGCAAAACGGTGCGCCAGTCATTGGCATCAATGACTCGGGCGGCGCCCGTATTCAGGAAGGTGTCGACAGCCTTGCTGGTTACGGCGAAGTGTTCCAGCGCAATATCATGGCCTCTGGCGTGGTGCCGCAGATCAGTCTGATCATGGGGCCTTGTGCGGGTGGTGCTGTATACAGCCCTGCGATGACCGACTTCATCTTTATGGTCAAAGACAGCTCTTACATGTTTGTGACGGGCCCGGACGTGGTCAAAACCGTCACCAATGAGCAGGTCACAGCCGAAGAGCTGGGCGGTGCGAGCACGCATACCAAGAAAAGCTCGGTCGCCGATGGGGCATTCGAAAACGACGTGGAGGCGATCGCCGAAGTGCGCCGTCTGGTCGATTTCTTGCCCAGTTCGAACCGCGAAAAGCCGCCTGTGCGTCCGTTTTTTGATGACGTGGATCGGATCGAGACATCGCTCGATACGCTTGTTCCGGAAAATCCGAACACGCCTTACGACATGAAAGAACTGATCAACAAGATCGCGGACGAAGGTGACTTTTACGAAATCCAGGAAGATTTCGCCAAGAACATCATCACCGGCTTCATCCGTCTTGAAGGCCAGACGGTCGGTGTCGTGGCCAACCAGCCTTTGGTGCTGGCCGGCGTTCTGGATATCGACAGCGCCCGCAAAGCGGCCCGTTTTGTCCGTTTCTGCGATGCCTTTGAAATTCCAATTCTCAGCCTTGTCGACGTGCCCGGGTTCCTGCCCGGCACAGGTCAGGAGTATCGCGGTGTGATCAAGCACGGCGCAAAGCTGCTCTTTGCCTATGGCGAAGCGACCGTGCCCAAAGTGACGCTGATTACCCGCAAGAGCTATGGCGGCGCCTATGTTGTTATGGCTTCCAAGCATCTGCGCGCTGACGTGAACTATGCCTGGCCCACCTCGGAAATCGCGGTGATGGGCGCCAAGGGCGCGACCGAAATCATTCATCGTGCCGATCTGGGTGATCCGGAGAAGATCGCGGCCCATACGGCGGAATACGAAGATCGTTTTGCCAACCCGTTTGTGGCGGCCGAGCGTGGCTTTATCGATGAGGTGATCCAGCCGCGTTCGACACGCAAGCGCGTGGCCCGCGCCTTTGCCATGCTGCGCGGCAAGAAGCAGTCCATGCCTTGGAAAAAGCACGACAACATCCCGCTGTAAGCGCGGGGTGCCTGCCTGCGCCCGGTTGGGTGCGGGCTTTGTCGGGGTTGCCTCGACGGGTTCGGAAAAAGGAATGAGATGAGCCGCAAACGCTGGCATATCGACGTACAGGAGGGCTGCTACACGCTGGCCCGCCACTGGCCGCCGCGTTTCGACGTGGAGGCACGGGCAGTGTTTCCTGCTGCGCGGCCGGGGCGCTTGGCTCAGCAGATCCGTCAGGATCTTTGGCGCAAGTTTCAGCACTTGCGCGGTTTCTCTCCGGTGATACAAATCTCTGAGCAAACAGGTGCCGATGGTCTGATCGTGCGCGCAGGGGGCCGGGTGATGCGCCCGCTGCCTGCTGAAACAGCCAACTGGATCACGGCCCTTTTGGAAAACCCCGCACATCGTGCGCGGTGGATATCCTGGGCGCAGGAGCGGCGAACATGAATGCGCCGCTGCCCGTGTCCTACACCCCGGCTGCGGCCAGGGGTAACGCAGCCCCGGCGGGAGGAGCCCGGAAACGGGGTCGGGGCTGCATTCTTTCCATTGTGATGGCTTTGCTCGGCTCTGCCGCTCTGGCGGAGAAGATGGACGTGCCTTCCGGGCTGGATGTGCAGTTCCACGATATGATCCACAATGAGATGGGCGACGGGCTGACCTATCGGTTCCGCTTTGTTGCGCCGGACATTGGAAAGCCGGGCCATGACTTCATGTCAGTCAATACGGATATGGAATTCCTGTGTACCGAATACGCCCTTCCGCGTGTTTCAAATATTGGCCCGCAACCATCGCGTATCGTGGTGACGTTTATGCAGGAACCGGTGGAATTCGGCGTCGCAAACCCGGAAGTTGTCCAGTTTTTCGAGAGCTACAGCATCGAAAACGACCTCTGCATCTGGGAGGTTTTCTGATGATTCCACAATATCTTGCGCATCGACTCTCATGTGGACAACTATTTGAGGCTTTGGTGTCACAACCCTTGTCGGCTTTCCCGATTTCGTATCTTTTTTCCCGCGTCTCGGCTATCTTGAGCGTCGATTGCACCCAAGCAATCTTTACCTCGAAAGCGGGACGGGCGGTGCCACGTGGCGCCGCAAGTTTCGTGGAACCTGACAGGAGTAAGAGATGTCCAAGAGCATCAAGTTGCTTGCCATGCTGGGTCTTGTTGCAGGCGTTGCCGCTTGCGGTGGCAAGTCCTCGGAAGAAGAGTTCATCGTGGTCGACCCAGAGCCGATCAGCGTTGAGCCTGTCTACACAGGCAAGTATAAATAAGATCACTGCGGGACGGGCTTTTTCGTCCGTCCCGTTTTTCGCCCCTCTCTCGCGGGCCCTTTTTGATGGGGGTCGGGCATGCTGAAGCACCGCGGATTCCCCGGACGTCTTCCGGGAACAGATTTTCAATTCACTTTGCGCCGCGCGAACCCCAAGGGGGCGACTCCGATTGTGGCCCGCGAACGGTATCGTGACCGTCGGCCACCGGACAAACGCGCAGATGCGGCGTTCATGGCTGCGCTGTGGCAGCACTTCGGAAACGAACCCTTCGAGCGTGGAAACCTCGATGCCGGACGCCTGAGCTGGCTTTTTGGCCGCGAAGTTCTGCCGGTCGATGATCCATTCGATCCAGAAGACTACGACGCTTTGCTGG
The DNA here is from genome assembly GCA_020630695.1 of Paracoccaceae bacterium. GTDB lineage: Bacteria > Pseudomonadota > Alphaproteobacteria > Rhodobacterales > Rhodobacteraceae > Thalassococcus_A > Thalassococcus_A lentus. The sequence continues at coordinate 30,279 of JAHDIS010000045.1, forward strand.
TTATCGACGAAGATGCAGCGCGGCTGTCTTTTCCCGAAGCGTTTGAGCCGGGGGATTTGGCATGATCCCGCCGAGCACATCAGGCTTTGCGCAGACTGTTGCCGAAAATTCGCGCCTTGGTAGATCGATCTTTGCACAATGCCAATCTGGTGACAGGCTTGCTCTCACACGTGTGCGGGGCTTTTCCAAGCCGCTCAGATTTCACCGTGACCCTTCCCCTGTCGGGCGGCCCGGAATGTCCCCTTTCCGGCCGCCCGCTTTTTCGTTTTTTCGATCTAAGCCCATGAATCAGCAAGGTTTTGCTGGAAATGGATCATTGGAGAAACGATACTGGATATCTGTGTTCAAATACGGCGCAATGCCCCTGCGATCTCTTGATCCCAAGCAGGAGGGTAAAGCATGTACGTGTTCCGAACGAGTATCTCAATTTTCGCCCTGTGCGTGTGTTCGTCCTGTGGTGACACTCTGGGTGAACAAGCGTTGTTTGGCGCGGGCGCCGGAGGTGCGGCTGCGGTGGCAACCGACGGCGATCTCATCACGGGTGCGGCCATCGGGGCTGCGGGCAACATCGCCTATTGCCGAAAGTATCCATCACGCTGCTAGCACCGCGCGCAGCGTCGTTCTTCGTATTCGGACCGCAGGGACATGGCGCCCTCGCGGTCCTTTTTCATGTGCTCGTCCGGGACTGTCCGGCGGCTGCCAAAGTTTCACAAGAAAGGGACAGCAATGTTCGACAAGATCCTGATCGCGAACCGTGGCGAAATCGCGTGCCGCGTCATCAAGACAGCCCGCAAGATGGGCATCAAGACCGTCGCGATCTATTCCGATGCCGACAAAAACGCGCTGCACGTCGAAATGGCGGACGAAGCGGTTCACATTGGCCCGCCGCCTGCAAACCAGTCCTACATCGTGATCGACAAGGTCATGGATGCGATCAAGAAATCGGGCGCTCAGGCTGTGCATCCCGGCTACGGCTTTCTTTCTGAAAACGCCAAGTTCGCAGAGGCGCTGGAAGCGGCTGGCGTTGCCTTTATCGGGCCGCCTAAGGGCGCGATCGAAGCCATGGGCGACAAGATCACGTCGAAAAAGATCGCTCAGGAAGCGGACGTCAGCACTGTGCCCGGCTATATGGGCTTGATCGAGGACGCTGACGAAGCGGTCAAGATTTCCAATGAGATCGGGTACCCCGTGATGATCAAAGCCTCTGCCGGTGGCGGCGGCAAGGGGATGCGGATTGCTTGGAACGATGAAGAATGCCGGGAAGGCTTCCAGTCGTCCAAGAACGAGGCGGCAAACAGCTTTGGCGACGACCGTATCTTTATCGAAAAGTTTGTCACGCAGCCGCGCCACATCGAAATTCAGGTGCTTTGCGACGCCCACGGCAACGGCATCTACCTGAACGAACGAGAATGTTCGATCCAGCGCCGGAACCAAAAGGTTGTCGAAGAAGCCCCGTCGCCATTCCTCGACGAAGCGACCCGCAAGGCCATGGGCGAACAGTCGGTCGCATTGGCCAAGGCCGTTGGCTATACCAGCGCGGGTACGGTTGAATTCATCGTCGACGGGGACAAGAATTTCTACTTCCTCGAAATGAACACCCGCCTGCAGGTGGAACATCCGGTCACGGAACTGATCACCGGTGTCGATCTGGTCGAACAGATGATCCGCGTCGCCAACGGCGAGCCGCTGAACATCACGCAGGACGATGTCCAGATCAATGGCTGGGCGATTGAAAACCGCCTTTATGCCGAAGACCCCTATCGCAACTTCCTGCCATCGATTGGGCGTCTGACCCGCTACCGTCCGCCCGCCGAAGGGGAACTGGGCGACGGCATCGTGCGAAACGACACTGGTGTCTACGAAGGTGGCGAAATCAGCATGTACTACGATCCGATGATCGCCAAGCTGTGCACATGGGCTCCGACCCGAGAGGGCGCCATCGAAGTGATGCGCAACGCGCTCGACAGCTTTGAAGTCGAAGGCATCGGGCACAACCTGCCATTCGTCGCGGCGGTTATGGACCATCCCAAGTTTATCAGCGGTGACATGACCACGGCCTTTATTGCCGAAGAATACCCTGATGGCTTTGAGGGTGTTTCCTTGGCACAGGACGAACTGCGCCGGGTTGCGGCAGCTGCAGCGGCAATGAACCGGGTTGCGGAAATTCGCCGCGCGCGGATTTCGGGCCGTCTGGATAACCACGAACGCCGGGTTGGTGAAGATTGGGTCGTCACCCTCAAAGGCGGCGTGCCGGGCGAAGATGTTCCATGGCCGGTCAAGATCGAAGCCGATCAGGAGGGTTCAAACGTCAAGTTCGAAGACGGAAAAACGCTTCGGGTTGAAGGCAATTGGACGCCGGGCGATAGCCTTGCCCATATGATGGTCGATGGCGCGCCTTTGGTGCTGAAAGTTGACAAGGCCACACAGGGCTTCCGGCTTAGAACCCGAGGCGCAGACCTGCGTGCACACATTCGTACCCCGCGTCAGGCCGAGCTTGCGGCGCTCATGCCGGAAAAACTGCCCCCGGATACGTCCAAGATGCTTTTGTGCCCAATGCCGGGCCTGATCGTGAAGGTCGATGTCGCCGAGGGCGACGAGGTTCAGGAAGGTCAGGCGCTCTGCACGGTCGAAGCCATGAAGATGGAAAACATCCTGCGGGCCGAACGCAAAGGCGTGGTGTCGAAGATCAACGCCGCAGCAGGTGACAGCCTTGCTGTGGACGATGTGATCATGGAGTTCGAATAACCTACTATGACGCAGGCGTTTGCAGATACGGCCAAGGCAACAAAGTTGAAAGACTTTGGCCGTTATGCTGCCCCGGTTCTTTTCACGGAACCGGGGAATACCTATGCCTGCACGCTGGCTTTCCGCTTTGACAGCGGTGTGCCTTCTGGCGGCCTGCGAGCCGCTGGATACAGAAGAGGGGCTGCGCCACAGGGCGCAGGCCTGGCTATTCTTGGGGGAAACCCGGGCCTTTGCGGCCGGGCGCGACTGCGCTGTTGCGCGCGTGGATTTGATTTCTCCTGCGATGCGCGAAAGAGGCGGGCCGCTTCCGGTCTCTTCGGTTCGCGAAGCAATCCCGCATCTGCAAGCCGGCACGACGATTGCCTTTGTGGTGCCGGGCGCAACGCCCAATCAGGTGTCGGAACAACTGATGTCAGCCCATCTGTTCGAGGGTCTGGGAATGTTGTCGACATTCGTGGGGCCGGGTCGTCGCTGCATGGACGATGTTTTCGCGGCACAGGCCTACACGGCGCTGATGGACACGCAAACACTGATGATTTTCGATCCGAAGAACTATGTGATGGTTCTGTTGTATCGTCCGATTCCAACCGCCTTTGTCATAAGAACCAAGGGCGGCTGACTACTCAGCGTGTTCCGCTGCGCCGATCCCGGATTTCCTGCTGGCGCAATGGCAACTTGTCGATCGAACGGGAAATTTCACGGACGTCCCAAGGCGCTGGTTTCCGCGCCACGATTGTTCCGTCCTTGGCCATGATGACCAGCATGAAGCCACGCGCCCTTAATTCGCGCCGCACGGAACTGCGCTGCGCCGGGTCGGTGTCGGTGAGAATGACCACATCGCGTTCCAAGAGCACATCCAGACGGGCATTCAGCAGCTCCATTTGTTCGATGAACCGAGGGTCCGCAGGGCTGTCCGCGAACACCACAATCGGGCGCCGGATCCAAAGCCAGTCAGCCAGATCGGTCTCTGCCGCCGGTAGGATGGTGCCCGGTGAAGCATCGTCGGCTTCCGGCAGAGCCGCCGTCTCGTCAACAACGGCGACAACGGACTCGTCTGCAGGGGCTTCGACGGTTTGGGCAATGCCTACGGAGGCAAGACTGCTCAGCACGGCCGCCCGCGCGATATGGTTAAAGACTTTCATAAACCAAGATATAGGTAGGCGATCCGAGCCTGCACAGGCTTCTTGGTGCGCAGACCGCGAAAATTTTAACATTAACAGGATCGACACGCTGCACCGCCCATGGTGCCGACGCGGTGCAAAACGCCCGCGGCTTTATGGGGCACAGCACGCAATGGACACGATTCTGCACGTCGGGACGCACCGCACCGGGACCACCAGCTTTCAACGCTACATGCGCCAGCACAAGGCCGCGCTGGCAGGGCAGGCCGTTGGCTTCTGGGGGCCATGGCGTACGCGGGGCGGGTTGCTGAACGGTCTGCTGGAGCGTCCTCGCAAGAATAGCCAGTCTGCCCGGGCTGCGGGCCGTGTTCGGATGAACCTGACCTGCGCAGAGCGGCGTGGAACGGCCGTGCTGATCGTAAGCGACGAAAATATGCTCGGCACTGCCCGCGCGAACCTGCGCGCAGGCAAGCTTTATCCGGACGCGGGCGAACGCATGGCGCGGGCGCATGCGGGCTTTGGCGCGCCACGTCGGATCGTGCTGCAAATTCGGTCGCTGGATCAATGGTGGGCTTCGGCCCTGTCGTTCCTTGTGGCCCGGGGGCTGCCCGTACCGGACGCAGACACCTTGCAGGCCATCGCGCATTCGCCGCGCAGTTGGCGTCAGGTCATCACGGATTTGTCCTGTGCCTGGCCCGGATCTGAAATCATGGTGACGCCGTTTGAACGTTTTGGTGCGCGTCCGGACAGGCTGTTTCATCGCATGACCGGCAGTCTTTCTGTTCCCTTTGCCAGCAGTACGGAATTCTGGGCCAACCGCAGCCCAGATCGTCTGGCCCTGCAAAAGATCCTGCATGACCGCGCTGACGATCCATCCATCATCCCACCGGGGCAGGGCCGCTGGATGCCCTTTTCCCAAGAACAGGCCAGCGCGCTGCGCGAGGCCTACGCCGACGATCTGTTCTGGCTAAGAGCCGGAGCAGACGGTTTGGCATTCCTGACAGAAGAGACCGAGCCTGAAGGACCAGCAAACAAGCTGGCGACAGGTTTCGAAAAAAGAGGAAGACATCATGACCGATCTGCCCGACGATTGGAAAAAACGCGCTGAGAAAGAGTTGCGGGGTCGTCCGCTGGACGATCTTACCTGGAACACTCTGGAAGGCATTCAGGTCAAACCGCTTTACACAGCGGATGACATTTCCGGTTTGCCGCATATCGGCGATTTGCCCGGAGAAGAGCCGTTTACCCGCGGCGTTAAGGCCACGATGTATGCGGGCCGCCCGTGGACAATCCGCCAATATGCAGGTTTTTCCACGGCCGAGGAATCCAATGCGTTTTACCGCAAGGCTCTGGATGCGGGGCAGCAGGGTGTT
>JAHDIS010000046.1 GCA_020630695.1 Paracoccaceae bacterium
CCGCACAGCGGACACTAAAGCTACAGAATACCTTCGTAGATCGGGCCCAGAGTGTCTGTTTCGAACAGCGATGAGACCGAGGTGCCATTCCAGATGTTCAGGATCGACTGGGCAAACATCGGCGCGGTGGGCAGCGTCCGGATGTTGGGAGCAGCAACGATGGGATCGGTGGGTTGGATGGAGTCTGTCAGGACCAGCGATTTCATAACGGAATTCGTGACCCGTTCAACTGCCGGGCCGGACATGACGCCATGCGAGATATAGGCGTGCACTTCGGTAGCGCCATGTTCCATCAGCACTTCGGCCGCTTTGCACAACGTACCGGCCGTGTCGCAGATGTCGTCAACGATGATACATTTCTTGCCGGTCACGTCACCGATCACGGTCATTTCTGCAATCTCGCCGGGCTTTTCGCGTCGTTTGTCGACGATGGACAGCGGCGCTCCGATCCGTTTGGCCAATTCGCGTGCGCGTGCGACCCCGCCAACGTCAGGCGAAACCACCATCACATCACTGAGCGAACCCTCGAACTGCTTGAGGATATCCAGTGCAAAGATCGGGCTGGCGTACAGGTTATCGACGGGCATATCAAAGAAGCCCTGGATCTGCGCGGCGTGAAGATCCATGGTCAGCACCCGTTCAATCCCGGCTTCGGCGATCATATTGGCCACGAGCTTCGCTGTGATAGGGGTCCGCGCCTTGGTCCGGCGATCCTGACGGGCATAACCAAAATAGGGGATCACGGCAGTGATGCGCGATGCCGAAGACCGCCGCAGCGCGTCGGCCATAATCAACAGCTCCATCAGGTTGTCGTTTGCCGGATTTGATGTGCTTTGAAGGATGAACATATCCTCGCCGCGGACATTCTCGAACACTTCGACAAAGATTTCCTGATCGTTGAACCGCTCGACCCGAGCGTCCACAAGACCGACAGACATGCCACGGTAGAGCGACATGCGCCGGGCAATGGCCTTGGCCAAAGGTTGATTGGAATTGCCGGCGATCAGTTTAGGCTCAACGACATTAGGCATGGGGCAGCTCCGGTATATGACGGATTCGTGACATTGCGGACCGCTTAACATGGGCCTACGTTGCCGCCAACACAGCAAACAGGAGCGCGCCGGAATGCCCCATATCGACTACTTCTTTGCAACGCTTTCTCCTTACGCCTATCTGGCTGGAGATCGACTTGAGAAAATCGCGGAAAAACATGGTGCGACGATTACCTACAAGCCGTTGGATATCATTGCTCTGTTCGGCCGGACTGGTGGCACGCCGCCCAAGGACCGTCATCCAAGTCGTCAGGAATACCGGGCACAAGAACTGGTGCGGCAGGCGAAACGACTTGAAATGCCGTTCAACCTGAAGCCCGCGCATTGGCCAACAAACATGGCGCCATCGTCTTATGCCGTGATTGCAGCGCAGAATGCAGGCGGCGGTGATCTGGGCGCTCTGTGCCAAAACTTGCTAAGCGCATGTTGGGCAGGAGAAAAAGACATTGCTGACGATGCGGTCATCAAGGGCGCTTTGAGCCATGCAGGTTTTGATCCATCTCTGGCGGACAGCGGCTTGCTTGCCGGTGCCGAAACCTATGCCGCAAATCTTGAAGAGGCCGTGGAACGCGGCGTCTTTGGTGCGCCTTTCTATATCACGGAAGACGGTCAGCGGTTCTGGGGACAGGATCGGCTGGATTATCTCGATCTGCATCTGTCTGGCCAGCTGTAGCCCTTGATGGAGTTGTTTTCGCGGGAATTTGGAAACGGGCCGGAAGCGGCCCTTTTTCTGCATTGTGGGCTGGGTCGGTCCGGCATGTGGAAGGCGGTAGCAGGTCATTTGTCTGACCAGCTAACCGTCTGTGCGCCGGACCTACCGGGCCACGGCCGTAGCCCGGGTTGGCCCAGTGGAGATCCGCATGACGTGGCCACAGAAGCGGTCAGGCCCTTCCTGCGCGAGGGCATGCACTTGGTCGGGCACAGTTTTGGCGCCACGCTAGCGCTTCGTCTGTCGCTTGAGGTGCCGGATGCTGTCGCCTCGCTGACATTGGTTGAACCCGTCTTCTTTGCGGCGGCACCCTTGGGGCCGATACGGGACGCACATCGCGCAGCGGAAGAAGAGTTTTTCGCGGTTTTCGAAACAGGTGGCGCGTTAGAGGCGGCGCGTGTTTTCAACCGCCTCTGGGGAGGCGGTGTGCCGTGGGCCCAGTTCCCGGCCGAAGCCCAACAAGCAATGGCCGACAACATGCCATTTGTGGTGGGGACAGAGCCCAGCCTTTGGCAGGACAGCGCCGGATTGCTGCAGGGCGACGGGTTGAAACCTCTGAAGATGCCCGTTGCGTTGTTGCGCGGTTCAGAAACCGTTCCGATGATCGCAGAAGTCCACAAAGGCCTGAAAGAACGCCTGCCAACGGCCGAGGAAACTGTGGTGTCCGGCGCGGCTCACATGCTGGTCATGACCCATCCAAAGGACGTGGCTGATGCAATTAGGACCAACATAGACCGCGCGAAACGCTAGGTTTTCTGGCCAATCTTCGGTTCGGTTCCCGCGCGCAGACGTTCGATATTGGCGCGATGGGTCCAAAACACCAAACCGGTCAGAACCAGCGTCAGCACCACCATATCTGATCGGCCAAGCATTAGTGCCCATACCGTCGACGTGGCGGCGGCGGCCAGAGCGCCTGCAGAAGAAATGCGCAGAATGGCGGCCGCGATCAGCCAAGAGAGGCACACCAATGCGCCGACCCAAAAAGAAAGCGCCAGCAAGACGCCAAGGAATGTCGCAACACCCTTGCCGCCTTTGAACTTCAGCCAAATAGGAAAGCAATGGCCCAGAAAGGCCATGAGACCCGCAAGCTGGGCGGCATCTTCGCCAGCGGCATAGCGGGCCAGCAGGACAGCACTGATCCCCTTGCCAGCATCAAACAGCAAGGTCGCGGCGGCGGCCGTTTTGCTGCCTGTGCGCAGAACATTGGTTGCGCCAATATTGCCGGAGCCGATCTGCCGCAGATCACCCAGCCCCATGACACGCGCCATGACTATTCCGCCGGGGATGGAGCCCAGCACATATCCAATCACACCCCACAGGGCGAGAATTGGCAGAGTATTGACGATTTCTGGCATGGGTACGGCCTAGCTGCTCGGGTGGACGCCTTTTCCGGCGACAAAGGTTTGAAGAACCTTACCTTGCAGGCGGGCACCGTCAAAGGGGGTGTTCTTGGATTTTGACTGAAGAGCAAAACGATCCAGAACAAATGGCTTGTCTGCATCGAAAAGCACCAGATCGGCCGGTGCGCCAGCAGACATCCGACCGCAAGCAAGCCCCAGACGTTTGGCCGGATTCAGCGACAGTGCCTTGAACAATACGGGCAGCTCCAGTTCACCGGAGTGATAGAGGCGCAGCAGGACTGGCAACATGGTTTCCAGCCCAACAGCGCCAGAGGCGGCCTCTTCGAATGGCAGGCGTTTGCTTTCTTCGTCCTGTGGCGTGTGGAAGCTGCCGATCACATCGATCACACCGCTTCTGACGGCTTCAACGACCGCCTGTCTGTCCTCTTCGGTACGCAGCGGGGGTTTCACTTTGAAAAACGTCCTGTAGTCGGCGACGTCCATCTCGTTCAGGGTCAGATGATGCATGGAGGTACCAGCACTCACATCCAGCCCTTCGCCTTTGGCGCGCGCCAAGACGGCAACGGCCTGTGCAGTGGTGATCTGGTCGGCATGATAGCGTGCGCCAGTCATTTCGACCAAGGCAAGGTCCCGGTCCAGCCCCATACGTTCAGCCATGGCGGATACCGCAGGAAGACCGCGCAGTGTCGCGAATTTTCCCGATGTCGCAGAAGCGCCCTTCGACAGGATCGGCTCTTGTGGATGTCCCATCACCAGCGCGCCCAGACTGCGGGCATAGCCCATGGCGCGGGCCAGAACCTTGGTGTCGGTCACCACGCTGTCGCAATCGGTAAAGGCGATGGCACCTGCATCCAACATAAAACCGATTTCGGTCATTTCGCGCCCTTCGCGGCCTTTGGTCAGGGCGGCCATCGGCAAGACATTGACCGGCGCTGCCTGATTGGCGCGCCGCCGAATAAATTCCATCGCTTCGGGGGTATCTGTGGCTGGCGTCGTGTCAGGCCGCGTCACGATCGTCGTAACACCGCCCGAAGCAGCAGCGAGACCGGCCGTCTTGAAGCTTTCCTTGTGACGTTCGCCGGGCTCTCCGACCTTTACGCCGATATCGACGATCCCGGGCGCAAGGTAGGCTTCGCCTGCATCGACGATCTCTGCGCCGGGCACGTTGGGCGAGGGATCCTCAAACACCGTCTGGATGACACCCTCTGCCATCAGAACAGCGCCGTCCTGAATGGTGCCAGCCTCTGGGTCGATCAGTTGCGCACGTGTGATCAGGGTCTTTGTCATGTTTCAGATCCTTGTGACAACGTTATCAAGCCCGGAGCCATATCGCATAGTCATGCGTTGTCCTCTGCAATAGTGCCCCGTTGGATGTCGCGCAACATGCGGTAAACGGCCCGCGCCTCCATGATGCGCTCAAAGCCAACGCGCTTTCTGTAAGACCCATTTTGCGTATGCACCCGCTTGTTCGCGAAAAACACCGAGCCGGGGTTGCCCTCAATATATTCGAGGGGGCTGTTTGCTTCGATGTCATAGGACTTCAGGCTGCGGCCCAGAAAGGGAATGTCGGACGCTACAAATGCACGCTGTGTGGTCAGGCTGTAGACTGTGCGACCGCGCAGATAGGCCTTCCAAAAGGCGTAGCCGCCTGCATTATAAAGGCCAATGGCAAGGAATATCAGGCCGAACATCGGAAAGAACGAAACTGGACCGGGCATACCCGAGGCAATCCACCCAGCCATCGACATCCAGAACAGCGAAAAGACGACGAATACCAAACCCATCATCATCTGCATGGGTTGGATCGGTGCCAGTGTCAGGCCCGCTTCGGGCCGCCCTTGCCACAAAACCCGCTCACCCTGATCCAGCAGACCATCCCAGTCGGTTTGCATGACAGAGGCCGGGGAACTCATCTCAGGATTAGAGCTGCAATCAAAAGGGCCAGCACAACGAGGCCAATCAGGAATATCCGCAGAAACATGGAACTGCCTGCGCCTCTGCCCGCGTTTGCAGAGCCCCCGGTCTGACCTTTTGCAGCGGCACTTTGGATTTTGGCACCGCGTCCTTTTGCTTTGGTCTCTGAAAAGGTTCCGATCCAGCGCAGTGGTGGCGCGATGTTCAGCTCTTGCGAGGTGTTGTTGAATACTTGGCTTGGCAGGATCAGGACGTGGCCGCGCAACGCATCGATCTGCATGCGCGCGCCTTTGAAATCGGCCCCTGCGGCGCTATGGGCTTCGATCATGTACTCGGACAGGCTCATGTCTCCGAGATCGCGCAGATCAACGACGTCCACAAACGATGGCCTCAGGATCTTGGCACCGAGGCCATATTTCAACGGCCATTCGCCGGTGCCGGCTTGCGTTACAAACCGGTCAATCGCTTCGCGCGGCAGGTCGAGATGAAAGAGCCGCAGAACGCCAGTCTCGGATCCGTTGATCTTCATCGTTTTCATGCCATCACCTCAGTGGGTCGGGCGCGAAGATTTCGCGCAAGCAGGTCCATGACTGCCATGCGAACGGCAACGCCCATTTCAACCTGATCCTGAATGACGCTGCGGTTGATGTCGTCCGCAAGCGTTCCATCGATTTCGACCCCTCTGTTCATGGGGCCCGGGTGCATGACGATTGCGTCAGGTTTGGCATGGCTCAGCTTTTCGGCGTCGAGCCCGTAGCGATGGTAATATTCCCGCTCTGACGGGATGAAACCGCCGTCCATACGTTCCCGCTGAAGGCGCAGCATCATGACCACGTCCACATCCTTCAGGCCCTCGGCCATGTCTTCGTAGACTTCGACACCAAAGGCATCGATGCCAGAGGGCATAAGGGTGGAAGGGCCAACCAGACGAATACGGTTTTCCATTTTGTGCAGCAGCAACAGGTTGGATCGCGCAACCCGGCTGTGCGCAATATCACCGCATATCGCGATGTTGAGCCGATGCAACCGCCCCTTGGCCCGACGTATGGTCAGAGCATCCAGTAACGCTTGTGTCGGATGTTCGTGGCGACCGTCGCCTGCATTTAGCACGGCGCAGTTTACCTTTTGCGCCAGTTGGTCCACCGCGCCGGAATGCGGATGGCGCACAACCAAGAGATCCGGGTGCATCGCGTTCAATGTCATCGCCGTATCGATCAGGGTTTCACCCTTTTTGATCGAACTGGCTTGCATTGCCATGTTCATGACATCTGCGCCCAGACGTTTGCCTGCCAGCTCGAAGCTGGCCTGTGTCCGGGTCGAATTTTCGAAAAACATATTGATCTGGGTCAGCCCTGCCAGCGCTTTGGCGTGCTTGTCCCGGCGACGATTGAAAGAGACGTATTGATCCGCCAGATCCAGAATTGTCGTGATCTCATCGGGGCGCAGGGGTTCAATGCCCAGAAGATGGCGGTGGTCAAATCTCATACAAAGGCCTCGCGATTGGCTGCAGTCTTCATAAGTAGCCTTGACGTGCGGGGCAAGGCCCGGACTGCTGCTACTGAGCAGTCTCTTGCGCAGTCAAATTTGACTTTTCAAAGGCGATGAGACGCGGCGCAAAGGCTTTGGCAGAAAAAGCCCGATCAATTCGGATATTCAAATTCGCTTTGACCAAAGAGCATGCGTTTTAATGTGTCGTCGCAGCCTATAGGGTGGCCGCATGGAATCGGAGCTGGATTGGCATAGTGCACGCGCCCTGCTTGAATGGCAGGTGGATCTGGGAGTGGACGAGGCGATCTCGGACACGCCGGTGGATCGTTTTGCCTTGGAAACTGCTGCAAAAACGGCAGCGGCCGAAGCCGTCCCGGCCACAGCCAAAGCGCAGGTCATGCCTCCGCCTGTTGAAGAAAAGCCAGATACCGTCGCCATCGCCACCAAGGCAGCCGCAGCTGCAGACACGCTGGATGCATTGCGCGCCGCGTTGGGCGCTTATGATCACTGTGAGCTTAAGAAAGGCGCGCGGAACCTCGTTTTTTCCGATGGCACCGCTGGTGCACCGGTCATGATCATTGGCGAAGCGCCCGGACGAGACGAAGACCGTGCGGGCAAGCCGTTTGTCGGTCGGGCCGGGCAGTTGCTGGATAAGATGCTCGGCGCCATTGATCTGGATCGCAAGGAAAACGTCTACATCACCAACGTTCTGCCTTGGCGCCCGCCGCAGAACCGTGATCCGCGACCAGACGAAATCGCAATGATGCAGCCTTTTGTCTATCGTCACATCGCATTGGCCAAACCCAAGATTTTGTTAGTTGTCGGGAATCATGCGGCGCAGGCATTGCTGGGCAAGCGCGGGATCACACGATTGCGCGGGAACTGGCACGAGGCACCAGCCGAGGCAGGCGGATTGCCGGCTTTGCCGATGTTACATCCGGCTTATCTGCTGCGCACACCTTCTGCGAAGCGCGAAACCTGGGCGGACCTTTTGGCGCTCAAGGCGCGGTTGGAGGGCCGGGGTTGAAGATCCTCGCCTTTTCAGACCTGCATTTGTCCCGCAGCCGGGCGGCGGAACTGGTGGCTGCCAGTGCCGAGGCTGATCTCGTTCTGGGTGCCGGTGATTTTTGCAACATGCGACAAGGCTTGAACGAAGCCATGGCGATGTTGGATGGGATTGCTGCGCCCATGATCGTCGTTCCCGGCAATGCCGAAAGCGATGCTGAGCTGCAGTTATCGGCCTTGGACGGCACAACCGTGCTGCATGGTCAGGGGGCTACGATCAACGGTCTGCGAATCTTCGGTCTGGGTGGAGGTATTCCTGAGACACCGTTCGGCGACTGGTCATTTGATTTGAATGAAGCACAGGCAAAGGCGGCACTGGACAGCTGCGATCGGGTGGACATCCTGATGACGCATTCCCCGCCCAAAGGAATAGCAGATGTCACGTCAAACGGTGTATCGGTTGGATCGACTGCAATCCGCGACGCGATTGAACGGCTACAGCCAAGTCTTGCGATTTGCGGGCATATTCACGACAGCTGGGGACAGAGCGGGACCATCGGCAAGACCCAAGTGGTCAACCTTGGCCCCAATCCCAATTGGTTCAAACTGGAGGCATCGTCATGAGCCGTATCGACGAAACCAAGGAATTCATCCCGGTCCGCATCGCTGTGCTGACCGTTTCGGACACTCGGCAATTGGGAGAAGATCGTTCAGGCGACACGCTGGTCGCACGCCTCGAGGATGCAGGACATACTCTGGCGGCGCGTGAAATCGTACGCGATGAGCGCGACCTGATCGCAGATCAACTGCGGAGCTGGGTGGCTGACCCTTCGATTGATGTGGTGCTTTCGACTGGTGGAACAGGGCTGACTGGCCGCGATGTGACCGTCGAGGCGCATCGCGACGTGTATGAAAAGGAAATCGATGCCTTTGGTACGGTTTTTACCATGGTCTCGTTTCAAAAGATCGGCACCAGTGCCGTCCAAAGCCGCGCAACGGGCGGTGTGGCCGGGGGAACATATCTGTTTGCCCTGCCCGGAAGCCCCGGCGCCTGCAAAGATGCATGGGACGAAATTTTGCGCTGGCAACTCGACTACCGGCATCGGCCTTGTAACTTTGTCGAGATTTTCCCGAGATTGGACGAACACAAGCGACGGAAATAGCGCGGTCAGCCGTATAACGTCAGTGCGGGGCCGCTGCGCTTGGCATTGCGGGCTATGCGACTACATTTAACGGGGCCGGGGTTTTCTCGGTTCAGGAGACAAATACCATGCGGTTCTTACGCAAAAGCCTGTCGGGACTGTTCCTGGTGGCCGTTACCTTGGGCTTGCTCGTTTACGCGGGTGACATGGTCTTTAAGGCGGTTGAGACGCGTATGGCGCAGGAACCCCGGGTGCCACGCGCCCGTGAACGTGTCTTTGCCGTCAACGTTGTGCCCGTCGTTTTCGAAAGCATCACACCGCAAATGTCCGCTTTTGGAGAAGTACAAAGTCAGCGAACGCTGGAATTGCGTGCTGCCGCTTCGGGGGCTTTGATCGATCTCGATCCGGCCTTTGTGGAAGGCGGACAAGTCGATGCTGGCCAATTGCTTGCGCGTATTGATCCTGCCGATGCGCAGGCAGCGCTGGATCGGGCACAAAGTGATCTGCTGGACGCGCAGGCCGAACAACGCGAGGCGGACCGGGCGATTGTATTGGCGCAGGATGAGTTGCTGGCGGCACAAGAGCAGGTCACCCTGCGCGAACAGGCGCTGCAACGTCAGCGTGATTTGCTGGCCCGGAACGTCGGAACAACGGCAGCGGTGGAGTCGGCCGAACTTGCCCTGTCATCCGCGCGTCAATCTGTTCTGACCCGTCGGCAGGCCGTGGCCAGTGCAGAGGCCCGGATCGATCAGGCCGCAACTCGTTTGAAGCGGGCAGAGATCGCGCGCGACGAAGCGCAACGCAGGCTCGATGAAACAGAAGTCCGGGCTGAATTCGCGGGCACGCTGTCGGATGTAACGGTTGTGGCGGGCCGGCTGGTGACTGGGAATGAACAACTGGCCCGGATTGTTGACCCTGATACCCTCGAGGTCGCCTTTCGAGTTTCGACCCAACAGTATGCGCGTTTGCTGGATGAAGAAGGCCGCCTGCGCAACGCTGCGGTTCAGGTCACGCTGGATGTTTTCGGAACGAATATCAGCACGCAAGGCAGCCTGACCCGCGAAGGCGCGGCAGTGGGAGAAGGACAAACGGGGCGTCTTTTGTTTGCCAATCTGGATGCCCCTCGTGGGTTTAAGCCGGGGGATTTTGTGACCGTCACCATCGAAGAAGCGCCCTTGCGTTTTGTTGCACGGTTGCCGGCCACGGCCGTCAATGCGGCGAACGAGGTGCTGGTCGTGGGCGAGGACGAAAAGCTGCAGGTTGCTGAAGTTCAGCTAATGCGTCGGCAAGGCAACGATGTTCTGATCCGTGC
This sequence comes from Paracoccaceae bacterium, assembly GCA_020630695.1. Classification (GTDB taxonomy): domain Bacteria; phylum Pseudomonadota; class Alphaproteobacteria; order Rhodobacterales; family Rhodobacteraceae; genus Thalassococcus_A; species Thalassococcus_A lentus. Next base: position 9,984 of record JAHDIS010000046.1, read on the forward strand.
GCGTGATCTGCAAGGCCGCGAAGTTGTCGCCGAACGGACACCGCTGCTAGGCGCCGGTATCCGGGTAAAACCGTTGCGCGGCGATGCGGCCAACGTGCCGGAGCAACCGGAAATGCTCGAGCTTTCAGACGAACGGCGTGCCAAGCTGGTCGCGTTTGTCGAAGCGAACACCCGAATGCCCGCGGAAGCGAAGAGTCGGATTCTGTCACAGCTGGCACAAGACAAGGTGCCGGCGCAGATGGTGGAACGTATCGAAGCCCGGATGGGGGGCTAAGCCATGCGCGAGGTTTCCAAAGGCGCTGGCGGCATTCTCAGTTATTTTGCCCGTCATCCGACATTGGCAAATCTGCTTTTGGTTATTCTGCTGGCTGCGGGCCTTTTGGCTGCGCCGAATATGCGCGCGCAGTTTTTCCCGGATGTCATCATTGATGAAATCACGGTTTCCGTTCAGTGGGACGGGGCCGGTGCCGAGGATGTGGACGCGGCAATTGTTCAGGTGCTGGAACCTGCGTTGCTTGGGGTTGAAGGTGTTGAATCCTCGCTTGCCAGTTCCCGAGAAGGCCGGGCCAGCATTGAGCTGGAGTTTGAACCGAACTGGGATATGGCCCGTGCCGCGACCGACGTGCAAACAGCTGTCGACACAGTCACTGGCTTGCCGGAAGACGCCGAAGAGCCTTCCGTGCGGCGCGGCTTCTGGCGGGACCGGGTCACTGATCTTGTCATTACAGGGCCGGTCGGTGTCGATCAGCTGGGCAGGTTTGCAGACGAACTGACCACGCGGCTGTTTTCAGAAGGTGTCACACGGACAACGATCCGTGGGCTAGCAGCGCCACAAACGATCATCGAAGTGCCGTCACAAAATTTGATCGCCTTTGATGTCACGATGGCTGAAATCGCCGCAGCGATCGAGGCCGAGGTCACCGCTGACCCCGCTGGCGATGTTGGCACGTCCGGTGCGCGCGTGCGGACCGGTGTCGAAAAACGCGGAGCCGACGATATCGAAGGGATCGTGCTGCGTTCGAACGCCGACCGTTCCAAACTGACGGTCGGGGATGTCGCGCGGATTTATGTCGAAGGCATTGATCGCAACCGCAGCTATTTTGTGGGCGATGACCCGGCGATTTCGATCCGGGTTGATCGATCTGACCGGGGTGACGCAATCGGCATTCAGGAAACGGTCGAGGATGTAGCCGCCGAGTTTTCAGCATCGCTGCCATCTGGCGTTTCCATTGATCTGATCCGAACCCGCGCCGAGGCGATCACTGGCCGTTTGAATATTCTGATGGACAACGGTTTGACCGGTCTCGCCCTCGTGGTGACGCTGTTGTTCCTGTTCCTGAATGCCCGAACGGCGTTTTGGGTCGCCGCTGGCATTCCAACGGCCATGCTGGCTGCGATTGCTTTGATGTTTGCGGCAGGACTGACGATCAACATGATCTCACTGTTCGCGCTCATTATCACGCTGGGCATCGTGGTTGATGATGCGATCGTTGTCGGAGAACACGCCGATCATCTGTATCGCAAGGGGCTTGATCCCTATGCCGCTGGCGAAGGCGCTGCCATGCGCATGGCCCTGCCGGTTTTCTCGGCCACCTTGACCACTGTTATCGCCTTCTTTGGTCTTGTGGCGATTGGCGGGCGGTTTGGTGATCTGATCCGGGACATCCCGTTTACCGTGATCGTCGTGCTGCTGGCCTCTCTGGTCGAGTGCTTTTTGATTTTGCCAAACCATATGGCTCATGCGTTGAAGGCGTCAGCCAAGGAACATTGGTATGATCTGCCTTCGCGGATTGTGAACCGCGGGTTTGTCTACGTTCGGGAAAACCTGTTCAGGCCTTTGATGGCAGGTGTCATTGCCGGCCGGTATGTTGTGCTAGCGCTGGCTGTTGTTGCACTGGCATCTCAGGCGGCTGTGTTCATCCGAGGCGACGTGCAGTGGCGTTTCTTCAACGCGCCTGAACGGTCTTCGGTCACCGGCAACTTTGCAATGGCGCCTGGCGCGACACGCGAAGACACGCTTGCGCAGATGAAACTCCTGCAGCAAAGCGCTGAGGCGCTTGGCAAGGAATACGAAGAACGCCATGGCCTCAATCCGCTGGACTATGTGATCTCTGAAATTGGGGGCAATGCCGGGCGGGGTTTGGCAGGAACAGACACCAAGGACGCTGACCAATTGGGCGGTATCAGCATCGAGTTGATCGAAGCCGATCTGCGCCCCTATTCCAGCTTTGCGTTTGTCGGGGAACTTCAGGACAAGGTGCAGCGTCATCCATTGGTCGAAACCATTAGTTTCAGGGGCTGGCGATCCGGCCCTGGGGGCGATGCGCTGGATGTTCAGTTCTATGGCGCGACGGCTGAAACACTCAAAGGCGCATCAACGGATCTGCAAACGGCGCTGCTGCAATTCCCCGAGGTGTCCGCGGTTGAGGATAATCTTTCTTACGACAAGGAAGAGCTGATCCTTGAATTGACAGCACAGGGACAGGCGTTGGGCTTTGATATCGACGGATTGGGCCGCGTGCTGCGGAATCGGTTAGGCGGGATCGAGGCGGCGACGTACCCGGATGGTCCTCGCAGTGCCAGCATCCGCGTTGAATTGCCCAGCGGCGAGCTGACGGCTGATTTCCTGGAACGGACGCGCATGCGCACACCGACCGGGGCTTATGTTCAGCTGGCTGACATTGTCAGCGTGGAGCGGCGGACCGGATTTTCTACGGTCAGACGCGAAAACGGCATTCGCCTAATTTCGGTTACCGGCGACATCTCAGAAGACGATCCAGCCCGGGCCACCGAAATCATGCAGGCCCTCGAGCAGGAAATCCTGCCCGGCATCGCTTCGAACCGTCAGGTCGAATACAGACTGTCCGGCCTGAGCGAGCAGGAAGACAGCTTTCTTGCCGATGCCCAGACGGGCCTGATCCTCGTACTCTTGGGAATTTACCTTGTGTTGGCATGGGTGTTCGCGAGTTGGACAAGACCTGTTGTTGTAATGGCAATCATCCCGTTCGGACTCGTCGGAACGATCTATGGCCATGCCTATTGGGATGTTCCGCTCAGCATGTTCACCGTTGTTGGCCTGCTGGGGATGACGGGTATCATCATCAACGATTCCATCGTGCTTGTTACGCAGATCGATCAATACGCCAAGGACAGAGGCCTGATCCCATCCATCATTGATGGCGCGGCTGATCGACTGCGGCCTGTTTTTTTGACAACCGCCACCACGGTTCTGGGCCTGGCGCCGCTTCTCTATGAACGCTCTGCCGACGCGCAGTTTCTGAAACCGACAGTGATTACCCTAGTATACGGTTTGGCGTTTGGGATGTTGCTGGTGCTGCTGGTTGTTCCGGCTCTGGTGGCTGTTCAACACGACATCGCAAAACTCACGGCCGCGTTCAAACGGTCGCTCCGTTTCCGGAATATGCAACTGCGGGCAACCATGGTCGGGGCCGCTCTGGCCATGGTTGGATGGCTGGGCGCAACGATGGGTTGGGTGGCGTATTCGGGCGAAATGCTACCAGCCCTTTCAGGGATGTTTGGCCAACCCTCAGGCGCGCCGATGATAAAAGCACTGCAACTGTTTTTGGCGGGCAGTGCTGTGATCTCTGTCGCAACCTATGCCGCAGCGGGTGTTGCGATGGCAATTGCTCACCGCAGGGCCAATCCAACCTAGACGGGCTAGCCCGTGCAGCCCTGAATATCGACAGCCCAACGACCTTTGAGGATCGTGATGCGCAGACCAGACCGGTTCAGTGCAAAGCTACCACCGTCTACATGGCGCAATTGTGTTTCAGAAATCAGCCGCCCTTGCTTCCAATGGCTTTTGGGTTCTGCCACCCAGACCTTGGGATCCGCGGCCTCAATCACAGTTTCAGCTTTGTTCGCGCGGGGCATCGTGACTTCGGTGCGCAGCGTCACGCCCTTTGAGTTCGGCTCGATCCGGCAATGAACCGCGCGCACACCTGCTTCTGCGGCGCTCAAAGGAGCATCTGCCAAAGCCGCGGCAATTTTGCCGTCCGGTTTCTTTGCCGAGGCCGGCAGAATGGCATCAACGCGCACACGATGGGGCAGACAAACATCTTTGCAGATGCCGATATCGATCACGCCTTTCAGCTTGATGTCCTGTCCGGCGCCCTTCGCAGCGATCTGAAGCGGAAGTACGATCTCGGTGTCGTACCCGATAGAGCGCATGCCCGATTGCCAAAAAACATGCGGTGTGGGCCAGTGGACCGCAACCGTTCGCATTCCGCGTGATCCACGCCAGTCAAAATGGGGTGGAATGCCCGCGTCACCCGGGGCGCGCCAATAGGTTTTCCAACCCGGAGCAAGCTTGAGATGCAGCGCAGCCATATGGTCGCCGTTGGCCAGCCGCCAGCCGGGACGAAGTTCGGCTTCGATGACGTCGTCAAAGGACTGCGCCGCCGAAACAGCGGGCAAGACAAGAAGGACCAAAAGGGCAAGAATCCGTTTCATATCTGTCAAATGGCCGTTTTTCGCATGAATTAAAAGTCACGTTGAAGCGATTGAATGTGTACAAAGCGCATTGGATTGACACTTTTGCTGATCGTGCTTGCATCGGGCGAAACTGGTCGCCATGCTTATTGTATGGTTCAAAAAACCCTCAAAGTTCCATGACGGGCGTCCGGAATTTCGAAATATCCGATTTGACGGGGCGAACGCTGATCGCGATGCCAGGAATGGGCGACCCCCGCTTTGCACACTCAGTCGTTTTTCTGTGCGATCACTCGGAAGAGGGGGCAATGGGCCTGATCATCAACAAGCCCAATCGCGATGTCGCGATGAAATCTCTGCTGGGTCAGCTCGATATTGATGCTGGTACACATCTCGAAAACCGAGTGGTCTATTTTGGCGGGCCGGTCGAGATGGGTCGCGGGTTTGTCCTCCATTCCTCGGATTATCTCGATACGGGCGGCGCCCTCGAAGTGGTGCCCGGCGTCCACATGACGGGAACCCTGGACATTCTGGAAGAGTTGGCACGCGGCGAAGGGCCATCACAGTGGCTCATGATGCTGGGCTACGCGGGCTGGGGGCCGAGGCAGTTGGAAGATGAAATCGCCGCCAATGGCTGGCTGGTTTGTGATTTGAATGCCGAGCAGATTTTCGGTCTGCCCGACAATCGAAAATGGGAGGCGGCGCTTGAGACACTGGGCGTTTCCTCATTGGTGCTGTCGTCCGAAGGCGGCCGCGCTTAGGCGGGTTCAGTGCCGTCCATCGGCAAATCGTCAGTCACCATTTTATGGAACATCTCAGGGTCTGTGACGCCTTCTGAACCGATTATGATGATGCGGGATTCAGGCGTGAGTTTAAGCCGGTCACGAAGCTTGGGATTTAAAGCGCCGCAAAACAATCCGATCAATCCGGCAACGGCGCTTTCTCCGACCTTCAGTCTGGTATCGCCGCTTTGCCCACTCGCAAGAAGCTTGATTGCCGGAGCAACAAGGTCGTCTGGAATTGTCATATAGGCAGAAACGGATTGCTCCAGAATGTCCCAAGCGAGTTCTGACGGCTCACCGCAAGAGAGGCCTGCCATAAGCGTTTCGCGTTGTATCCGGACAGCCGTGGGGGATTTGTTTTTTGCACTGGCCATCAGGCAGGAGGCCAATTCTGGCTCGACGACCACGTTGAGAGGCGCTGTGCTTCCCCAGTGCTGGTAGAATGTCGAAGCGACCGCAGCAGCCAATCCGCCGACACCGCCCTGTAAAAACACGTGCGTTGCTGGTTCTGTCAGCTCGGATGTGATTTCCCGCGCCATAACGCCGTATCCGGCCATCACATCTTTTGGGATCTCAGAATAGCCCTGCCAAGACGTGTCAGATACGATAAACCAGCCGTATCGTTCAGCCTCCCATCGGCACTGGGCGACCGCGGCATCGTAGTCGCCATTGACCCGGATGACCTTGGCGCCCAGAGCGCGGATTGCCTCCTCGCGCGATGCGCTGACCTCTGCGTGAATGTAGATCCGACACTGAGCTCCAAATCGGCGTGCTCCCCATGCGACAGAACGACCGTGGTTTCCATCAGTCGCCGACACGACAGTCATGAGTGAGATGCGATCGCTGTACTTCCCGGTGTGAATGTCTTTGAAAGACACCTTGTGTCCCAACTGCGTAGTCAATCGATCCTGCAAGACGCGTAGAACGGCGTAGGCGCCCCCTAGGGCTTTGAAGCTCCCCAGACCAAATCGGGCCGCTTCGTGTTTGTAATGAACAGCGCTCACATTCAGTGCGCTTGCGATCCCGGCAAGTTCGATCAATGGGGTTGGGCGATAGCCGCTCCAGCTTCGGATTTCAGCAGATGCCCGGGCAAATCGAGCTTTGGAAAGAACATCTCGAACGGCGGGGCCAAATTCAGGCCGTGCAATATGCAGTTCAGGCTGTGCATTTTGAAAGCAATCAAACATCTTGTCGTCTCCATCTAAGTTTTGCGAAAAATTAACTCGCTCAGGTGAGGTGGGAGCTCTAATTGTTGTATTGGAATGAGAAATTTGCGCGGACTGGAGCAATGAACCAAAGAAATTTACCTGTAACGTTAGATGAGTTCGATTTGGCGATTCTTCGGCTGTTGCAGCAGGACTGCACAACACCGCACCGAAAGCTTGGTGAACAGGTCAACCTGTCAACAGCGTCGGTTCAAAGACGAATCCGCAAGATGGAAAAAGATGGGGTCATCGCGGCTCAGACGGTTCAGATTAATCCCAAGTCTGTGGGTCTTCCGCTGACCATTGTTGTTGAGGTTGAATTACAGGCTGAGACGGCGGGCAAAATCGACAAGATCAAAAGAAGCTTCCAGGACGCTCCTGAAATCCAACAATGCTACTATGTAACCGGTGAAGCTGATTTTGTGCTGATCGTTGTCGTTGGTGACATGTCCGAATACGAAAGCCTGACCCAGCGATTGTTTTTTCCGAATGAAAACATTCGAAAGTTCCGGACTTTCGTTTCGATGGATCGGACGAAAGTATCGATGCAGTTGAACATCTGACTCTATTTCAAGAGCAGCGCCTCAAGACTGCGTCCCATCACCTGGGCCGAATCCAGCATGTCGCGAATGCCAACCCACTCGTCCGGTTTGTGCGCCAGCTCCAGAACGCCGGGGCCATAGGCGATGCAGTTCTTCAGCGTGCCGATCCTGTCGATGTGTTTCTGGTCATAACTGCCAGGAGAAGCCACATAAGATGGATCTTGCCCAAGAACGTCACGGATGGCCTGTGCGACCGTCGTGACAATCGGTGCATCGCGATCAGTCATCGACGGGACCACGTGGTTCAATTCCCGGATCTCGTAGTCAAAGTTCGGGCGTCTTGCCTTTAGATCGTCCAAAAGTGCGATGACTTCTTCGCGAACCCCGTCCAGTGTTTCCTCAATCAGGAACCGCCGGTCGATGACGATCCGGCAGCTGTCCGGCACACAATGCGCAGGCAATCCGGTGTAGTCATCGGCCTGTTCGGGTTGCCCCCCGTGGATCGAGTTGATGTTCATCGTGGATTGCCGTGCACCATCAGGAACGACCGGCATGTCTGTATGGCGCGCTTGCATCGCAGGGAACAACTGCGCTTCGAAAGCCTCAAGCACCGCGCCCATATGGCGCACAGCGCAATCGCCTAGAAACGGCATTGATCCATGGGCAATTTCGCCCTTGGTTTCGATCTCGGCCCACCAACCGCCACGATGCCCGAGGCAGATACGATCCTTGTTAAGAGGTTCTGGGATAATCACGTGCTGAACGCGGCTCGGGGCAAACCAGCCCTGTTCGGCCAGATAGGCGACACCGCCGTAGCCACCCGATTCTTCATCTGCAGTTGCGCTGATTTCAACGGCGCCGGCGAAGTCTGGATGCTCTTGGATAAAGGCTTCGGCAGCGATGATAGACGCGGCGAGGCCGCCTTTCATGTCGCATGCGCCGCGCCCGTACACGCGGTCTTCCTCAACCGTTCCGCCGAATGGATCTTTGGTCCAGCCTTTGCCAACTTCCACAACATCATGGTGGGAATTGAAGTGAACGCATTCTCCCTGCTTTGGGCCTTCTCGCCGGGCCACGATATTCCAACGCGGATAGGTGTCGCTGTCTCCCGGTGCCCCTTTAGCCCGAACCAGTTTGCAGTCGAAACCGTGCGCTGTCAGGCGAGTGTCGAGGTATTCGCAGATGTCCCGATAGTGCCGTCCGGGTGGGTTTAGCGTCGGGATGCGGATCAAGTCCTGCGTCAACGCAACCAACGCATCGCGCTGATCTTCAATCCTCTGGTCCAATCGGCTGGTCATGTGGCAGGGCCTCCTGTCAGCACTGTGAGTCGCCAAGGCCCTATGTGCAACCCACCGGCTCAGATGTTTTTGAGAATCGAAAATCGTGCTATGGTTGTCACGCTCAATTTTTCTGGGCGCCGGTTCTGACTGGCTCAAGATATTTTCAATGAGGAGATTCCGATGACACCCGAGGTGTTTCTGGCTGAATTGCAGGCTGCCGAAGACGATCTGGAAAAACTTGAAGCGCTGGGCGCGCACATCATCGACGGCGGTGCACCGTCCATGCCGTTCCAGCCAGACCTGAGATTGCAGGGCATGGCACTGGATGATGCCGAAGAAGGCATGACGTTTGCCATGAACCTCGCAAATGCCTGGGCGCGTAGCTACCGGCTGGCGGTTTTCCGGCGGAAGATACGCGACGGGTACAGCGGCCCGGTTGTGGTCAGTGAAGGGGACAGCTGGTTTCAATACCCGTGGTTGTTGGACGACGTTATCGACAATCTGATGGATTCTTATGCCGTGCTCTCACTTGGCGCTGCCGGTGATACGCTGGAAAACATGCGGGCCGGGGCAGAGTATCGACAGGCGATATCCGATCAGGGCGCAGAGTTTTTCCTATTCTCGGCATCAGGCAACGATGTTCTGGGTGGGGGCGACCTTTCCAAGCTGCTGAATGTATATCAGCCGGGCATGGAGATGGCCGATCTCATCAAACCCGGTGCTGTCGATCAAACTCTCAGCGGGATCGAACAAGGCTATGACGCCATCATCAGCGACGCGCTGTCGCTATCGCCCGGCCTGCAAGTCTTCTTCCATGGTTATGACCGGCCTGTGCCGCGCAGCGACGGGAAATGGCTGGGCAAACCTATGACCGATCTTGGCATTCCCAAAAACCTGCAACGCGAAATCGTTGGCCATCTGATCGATCGGTTGAACCAGCGGCTGGATGTCATTGCGACCCGTTTTCCCGGACGCGCGCACCATGTCGATTGCCGGGGACAGGTCGGCACCTCGATCAATTCGTGGTACGATGAGCTACATCCTCGAAATGCCGGATATGCGCGGGTGGCTGATTTGTTCCTTGCGCAGATGCGCAGCGCAGATGGTGTCAGCCCCGGCATCGTGGTGCCGCCGATGGATTTCGAACTGTCAGGCGCAAAAGATGCTGAGCCTGTCACTCCGCTTGATCTTGCCTTGGAAGCGATGGAGCAAGACATGCATGTCCTCGTTGAAGAGGCGATTATTGGGCCCGAGGATACGCCCGGCCAAGGTGCGCACTGCCCCTGCTGTCAGGGCGATCACAGTTTTGGCGAGGACCGCGGGCATCATCTCACCGAATCCGATGTGCGGCTTGTTGATGAATATCTTTCAGTGCTCAGCGCGCGCCATGAGCCCGATCTGGAACGCCGCCGCCGTGCACGCCGTCATATGGTTCCCGACGATGACAGCCGGGCCTTTGAACGCATTTTGGGCGAATCCAATTTGTTCCCCGTCAACTACCTCAGTCGCGGCGCGTCCAAGGCGCGGGCGGTGGCCAAGGTGCAATTGTTCATGCGCGGTGAAATACCGGTTGGATCCGGATCCGGGTTTCTTGTCGCTCCGGGTCTGATGCTGACGAACAACCATGTCCTGCCCAGCCGTGACGCGGCCCGCCGGGCAAAAGCGATTTTCGACTATCAGGATGACGACCAATACCAGCCCATGCCCACGCAGAGCTTTCAAATCACGGATGACGTGTTTTTTACTTCTGATCGCAACGCGCTGGATTTCACCTTTGTTTCGGTCCGGATGGACAACGAACATGGCGCATCATTGGATGACTATGGCCAGTTCGCGCTGATCGAAGAAAGCGGCAAAGCCGTCAAGGGCGAGCCTGTTTCGATCATCCAACACCCACGTGGAGACCGAAAGAGCATCGCCCTGCGCGACAGCACGATTGTCGGTGTGAAAGATGCCTTTATCTACTACAGCACCGACACAGAGCCGGGCAGTTCGGGCGCGCCTGTTTTGAACGACCAATGGTTGCCGGTCGCCTTGCATCACCGTTCTGTTCCGCATCCGACAATCGAAGGACGTTGGATTGCCAACCGAGGCATTCGCATCAGTCAGATTTTTGCCAGATTGCGCGCAGCTGCAGCGGCCGGCGATTCACAGGCGGCCAAGATCCTGCGCCTTTTGGAAGCGGACCCGCAGGACACCACAGCGCCAGTTCAGCCAGACCCTGCGCCTCTGCGTCCGGGTGAAACACGGTTTATTCCGGCATTGGATTCAACAGACGTTTTGGCGGGTGGCGCAGCAGGGGGTGCGCAGGGGCCAGCGTTCGAAAGCAACCGGTGGAATGGCATTGACGGCTACAATCCTGATTTCCTGTCCAGCAGAGTACCGCTGCCGTTGCCACAGGGGTTGGCGAACGTGCGGCAAGTGGATGGACGGCCAGATCTGCCCTACATGCACTTTTCCGTGGTTATGCATGAGACCCGAAAATTGGCCATGCTTACGGCGTGCAACACCGATGGCGCCAGTTTGAGGCGGCTTGATCGTTCGGATAGTTGGCGGACAGAACCGCGTATCCCGCTGACGGCGCAGGTCGACAATGCGGCCTACAAGCACAATGACTATGATCGTGGGCATCTCGTGCGCCGTCTCGCACCGATGTGGGGCACCGAGGCTGAAGCGGCCTTTGCCATGTCGGACACCTATCACTACACCGTTTGCGCGCCGCAGCACGCGAGGTTGAATCAAGGGATTTGGCTGGAACTTGAGGACTATCTTCTTGAATGGGCCGAAGACAATGATGCGCGGCTTTCGATCTTTACCGGGCCTGTGTTCCGGGCGGATGATCCGCTCTATCGTGGATTGGTTCAGGTGCCCGCTGATTATTGGAAGGTCGCGGTTGCCGATGGTCCATCGGGGCTACGGTCAGTGGCCTATCTGCATACCCAGAAAAACCTGATCCCGACGGTTGATGAAGCCTTTGGCGACTACCGAACGCACCGCGTGCCGGTTCATGTCATCGCAGAATTGACCGGGTTGGATTTTGCAGCGCTTCAGCCGTTTGATGCGGCGGGTGGCGGTTTTGAGATGGCAGGCGCCGTGCGGGTTGTACTGGGCCGTGAAGACATCGGATTTTGAGGCGGGCTGCCAAGACCCTCAGGGAATTCGGAATGAAGGGGCCGGGCCAAGTGGGATCAAGCCCACGGACATCTGGCCTCTTTCAAAGCGAACGGTGATGTCGATCGTCCGGCCGTTTCCAGCCAACTGGGACAGCAAACCAAAGGCCTGTTCGAGTGTCGAAATCAGTCCTTCAGGCAAGCTTTGCGATTGACCTGCAAGGGCGAGCATCTCACGCCAGTTTACCGCACGGACGGTTAACTCACCGGTCGCTTGGCCGCGCGGGTCAATATCGAGAACCCCCGCCAGTTTCAGCTCCAACCCCTCGATCGAATATTCAGCCAGACGCAGATCGATCCGGGTTGGCTGTGGACGGGTTGTTTCCAACGCCGAAGTTGCCAGCGCCTTGTCGAATGACACTTCGGCCTGCAATTTCAGGCCGTCAATCTGATCCGGTGTTGGAACATAAGCAGATGATGGGCCGGCCACCGCATTGGCATTCAGCGCAATCCGATAGGTGTTCGAGGCTTCAGAAACTTCGGACAAACCGGCGGTCAGGCCAGCCAATGCAATCGTCCGCGATGGTCCTTTCACGTTCAGGACAGGCGCTTCTAGATTGGCGCGCTGTATCAACGCGCCGTCGCGCACCAAACTGGCGCGAAGCCCCTCGGACGAGATGTCGTATTGGCCGGTCGGTGTCGAAATCTGTTGCGCGTCAGGCCATGCGAAAATCTGATGACCATTGTTGTAGACAATCTGGAAAACCTGAAAAAACGGTGCCTGCCAGGCAAGCCCGCTGTCCGGGTCGGCGAGGTTCAGGTCGGTAAAGGTCATGTCCAGACGATTTGGAAAGCCGCCCAAGGTCAGATCGCCATATTGGGCCTGCCATCCTTCGGCTTGCCGGTCCTCAAACCAATTTTCGGTTTGGGTTGTCAGACGTTGAGACGCAAAGAACCACCAACCGGCCCAGATCAGGGCGGCGGCGACAATAGCAAATGTCAGGCGTTTCACGATGCGGCCTCTTTTCTCTGTCCGGTCTACATGTTTTAGAGGGGCCGATCAGCAAGGACCAGTCAGATGACACTTTGGGTATTCGGGTATGGCTCGCTTTTGTGGAACCCCGGATTTGATGTTGCCGAACAGCAGCACGCGCGTCTGGCGGGGTATTCGCGCAGCTTTTGCATGCGATCCATCCATCATCGCGGCACCTCGGATGATCCGGGACTGGTTCTGGCGCTGGATGAAGCCACGCAGGCCGTATGCGATGGGTTGGCGCTACGTGCCCGTCCCGGCTTTGAACAGCAGGTTTTGGATTATTTGCGCGAACGTGAACTTGTCTCCTCAGCGTATCTTGAGAAAACAGTAGCGCTGGAGCTGAAGGACGGGCGCGTAATCGAAGCCGTCGCATACGTGATTGATCCGGACCATGTGCAGTATTGCGGTGGCTTACCACTCGAAGAGCAGGCGCAGATCATTGCCAGAGCCGTTGGCGGACGTGGTCCAAACACCGAATACCTCTACAATACCGCCGCGCATTTGGACGAGTTGGGCATTCCTGATGCCGAGTTGCATTGGCTGGCGGCGCGTGTTCGCTCTCTTTGCGCTTAACACTTGGCTTAGACTTTCTTAGCCACTAGTCTCCGGCCAAAGAAAACAACCCGCGTCAGGCGCCCTATGGACCAGACCGACTTCGAGGCTGAGCCGCATTTTTCGCAACCCGTCCGACAAGTCGTCGCGATGGTTATCGTGCTCGTGTTGTCACTGGGCGGTGCATTTCTCGCCCTGCCTCGGGTGCTGCCTGTCTTCCAGTCCAATCCATACCTGAACGGCTTTATCCTGTTCGTTTTTGTCGTGGGTGTGTTGGCGTGCTTTTATCAGGTCGCTCAGCTGATCTATTCGGTACGTTGGATCGAACGTTTCACCAGCGCTGGTGATCAGGGCGTTCGTGCCGTTCCGCCGCAACTTCTTGCTCCACTGGCGGCCCTGCTGCGCCGTCGTCGGGACAAACGGATGCAGATCACGGCGACGTCCACCCGGTCGATTCTTGATTCCGTTGCAACCCGGATTGACGAAGTCCGCGAGATCACACGCTATATCGTCTCGCTCCTCATCTTCCTTGGTCTTCTTGGTACCTTCTATGGCCTCGCGACGACCGTGCCTGCGTTGGTGGATACCATCCGCGGTCTGGCCCCTGCCGAAGGCGAAAGCGGCGCAGATGTCTTTGGGCGCTTGATGACCGGTCTGGATTCGCAGCTGGGTGGAATGGGGGTGGCTTTTGCCTCGTCGCTTCTGGGTCTGGCCTGTTCGCTGATCGTAGGCCTGCTTGAGCTCTTTGCCGGCCATGGCCAAAACCGCTTCTATCGCGAACTCGAAGAATGGCTAAGCTCCATCACCCGCCTTGGGTTCGCTCATGGTGACGGCGAAAGCGGGCCGGATCTGGGCGCTGCCGGCATCGTGCTGGATCGTATGGCTGAACAGATGGAGCGGTTGCAGTATATCTTTGCCGACGCCGAACAAAGCCGGTCAGAGGTCGACAGCCGTCTTGGTCAGTTGGCTGACAGTGTGGAACGGTTGGCCGAGCGTATCGAGGCCAACTCACCTTCCGCCTCGGCGCTGCAACGCATCGCAGATGGACAAGAACGTCTCGCAGAAGCCATTCGCGAAAAAGAAAGCGCCGAAGGTCTCGATGCCGAAAGCCGCATGCGTCTGCGTTCGATCGACGTTCAGATGCTTCGCATTCTCGAAGAACTGGCGGCTGGCCGGCAAGAAAGCATGGCAGAGCTGCGTACAGATCTGGCCTCGGTCGGGCGTAGTCTGGAACAGATCGTTAAAGCCGCGCGCGCGGCCCAAGGTCGCTAGGCATGGCTCTGTCCCGCCGCACCGGGGCGCGTTTCCAAGCGTCGATTTGGCCGGGTTTCGTCGATGCCATGACCGGGCTCTTGCTGGTCCTGACCTTTGTGCTGTCGATCTTTATGGTGGTGCAGTTTGTCCTGCGGGAACAGATTTCCGGCCAGGAAAGCGAGTTGAATACACTGGCCGCCGAAATTGCGGCCTTGGCTGATGCTCTGGGCGTGCAGGAACGTGCAAACACGGCACTGACCAATCAGCTGGGTGAGTTGGAATCGACACTGGCCAATCGCGACGATCAACTGTCCGAACAATCGCGGATCATTGAAACCCTGTCTGGTATCCGTGACAGGCAGGCCGCAGAGCTTGAGGCGGCTTCGACGCGCATTGCATCGTTCGAAGAGCAGGTGGCAAGTTTGCTGGCGGAACGCAATGCAGCCCGCGATGATGTCGCCGCGTTGACCGCGATACGCAGCGAATTGGAATCGACGCGTGACGCCCTTACTGCCGAGCGGGATGAAGCGCGCGAAGAAATTGCTGCTTTGACCGCAACGCAGGCTGAACTGGAAGCAGCCCGTGACGCGGTGATCTCTGAGCGCGATGCGCTGAACCTTGCCCTGCTCAGCGCCCGCGAAGAAATGGATGCTCAGGTAGAAGCTGCCCGGCTGGCCGCCCAGCGGCGCGAAGCACTGGAAGCGTTGATTGCGGATCTGCGGGCCCGTAACGCAGAGGCAACAGACAAAATCGGCGCACTGACTGCCGAGGTGGATGGCCTGCAACGGGAGCTTTCAGACGAAGAGGCGCAGAAACTCGTAGAGGCAGAAGCGGCGGCTGCGCTGCGCAAGCGTTTGGAAGAGGCCAGTGCTGAGCTCACCGCGATGACCCTCGCCTTGGAAGAAGAACGGGCGCGCGCGGAAGAGACGCTTACACTACTGGCGGCGGCGCGTGATGCCGAGGCCGATCTGAACGCGCGTCTGGCTGCGGCGCTGGTTGCAGGTGAACAGGAAGCCAGTGGCCTTCAGGCCCGGATAGACACGCAGGCCCAGCAAATTGCCCGTCTGGAGGCTACGCTTGCGGATGCGCGGGCTGCTGGGGCCGAAACAGACGACAGGCTGTCAGCGCTACGCGAAGAGCTGGCCGCGGAACAAACCGCCAGACGCGACGCAGAAGCCAAATTGGAAGAACAGGCCGCCGCCCTTGATCAGGGCGCCCGTGATCTTGCGCAAGCCCGCAGCGGCACGGATGCGGCGCAATCGCGCATTTCGGATTTGTCCGCCGAGTTGGCCGCCGCTTTGGCGCGCGTCACGCAGGCCGAAGCGCTGCAAACAGAACTGGATGCACTGCGGTCCCGAAACGAGGCATTGGTGTCCGATCTGGCTGCATCCCGAAGCGCAAACGAAGAAGGCGAAGGGCAGCGTGATGCCTTGGTGGCCGAACGCGATCGATTGTCGTTGCAGCTGGAGGCGGCATCAGAGCGAGAAGGCCGCCGGGATACGATCATAGCCGAACTGCGCCAGCAACTCGCTGAGGCTGAGGCACGGGCAACCGAGCGCGTCGATGATGCCAGATCGCTCGAAGAACGTTTGGCCGCGGCTTTGGCCGCGCAATACGATCTGGAAACCTCTGTGGAAGAGACCCGCGCGCGACTGGCATCGGCCTTGGCGGCGCAAAAGCAGGCAGAAGCGCGTGCCGAGGAACGTCTAACCGACGCCGAAGAGCGGGCGACGCTGCTGGCGCAGGCGCGTGCCGAGTTGGCGCAGAGCGATGAACGGGCCACGGCTGCCGAAAAGCAGGCCGAGCTGCTGAATCAGCAGGTCGCGGCTCTGAGCAGGCAGATCGGAGAGTTGCAAGCGCTGCTGGGCGAAGCAAAAGCGCGGGATGAAGAAAGTCAGGTGCAGTTGCAGAATTTGGGTTCAGAGTTGAACCAGGCCTTGGCGCAGCTGGCCTCGGAAGAGCGCAGACGCCGCATTCTGGAGGAAGCCGAACGCAAAAGGCTGGAAGAAAAGGCACGTGACCTGGAGCAATACCGCTCCGAATTTTTCGGCCGGATGCGTGAAGTTTTAGGGAATACCGAAGGTGTGAGAATCGTCGGCGACCGCTTCGTATTTTCCTCTGAGGTCTTGTTTGAACTGGGCTCGGCCGATTTGTCTGCCGAAGGGCAACGCGAGATTTCCAAAATTGCGAGCACCCTGCGGTCCGTGGCCGACGAGATCCCCCCCGAAATTGATTGGGTGATCCGGGTGGATGGCCATACCGACAACATTCCTGTGCGCACCGGTGGCGATTTCGAGGATAACTGGCAGCTGAGTCAGGCGCGGTCCCTGTCAGTCGTGCGCTACATGGTGAATTTCCTCGGGATTCCGCCGCAACGGTTGGCTGCAAACGGGTTTGGGCAGTACCAGCCGATTAACCCGGCCAATACCGCCGAGGCGCGGGCACAGAACCGGCGGATCGAGTTGAAGTTCACAGAGCGCTGACGGAGGCCGGCGCTGGTTTGCTGCGCAAACGGCGCCCCGCCCACCGTCCCATCCGGCGCGATTTTCAGTAAGGTATCGATCCGGTACAGATCAGGTAAAGCGGTTGTCCCGTGGAAAGCCACGCGGTGCCATCCGGCCAGCACTCGCCCTTTTCGCGGTCCACTCTTCGAGCGCAGTCTCTGTACGGGTTCGGCCCGCTGGGTCCTGCCAGCTCAGGCCTTCGGCAAGCACAAATGTGCGCGCATCCGAAAGCCCGCCATCCTTGTACTTCTGCAATCGAACACCCTTGCCACGGCCCATTTCCGGAAGCTCATCGAGTGGGAAGATCAGCACCTTGCGGTTCTCACCGACAACGGCAACGTGGTCTCCTTCTACGGGTGTGCAAACACTGGCGCGCACCGGTTCCTTGACGTTCAGCGCCTGTTTACCAGCGCGTGTCTGTGCGACCACATCATCTTCGGCAACGACAAAGCCATCCCCTGCGGACGATGCGAGCAGGAGTTTGCGGCCGGGTTTGTGAATGAACAGATCAACGATCTCGGCTTCATTCGGCAAATCGACAATCAACCGCAACGGCTCACCCATTCCGCGCCCGCCGGGCAGATTGGCGGCTGAGACAGTAAAGAACCGGCCATTGCTTCCGAAGGCCAGAAGGCGATCGGTGGTTTCGGCGTGGAAAATGAAGCGTGGGCCGTCGCCGTCCTTGAACTTTAGCTCACGATTGAGGTCGATATGGCCGGTCATCGCACGGATCCAGCCCATCTGCGAGCAAACCACGGTGATTGGTTCCCGCTCGATCATAGCCTCGATCGGCACGTCCTCGGCTTCGGCGGCTTCCGCAAAGACGGTTCGGCGTGCGCCCCCGTCGTAGTCCTTGCCGAACTTCTTGCGCACGTCGCGCAATTCATCGGCAATTCGTTTCCACTGCAAATCGCCGGATTCCAGCAAATCTTCCAGACCAGCGCGCTCTTCCATCAGCGCGTCGCGCTCTGAGATCAGTTCAAGCTCTTCCAGACGGCGCAGACTGCGCAAACGCATGTTCAGGATGGCTTCGGCCTGAACGTCTGACAGCCCTTCTGAGCGCCCGACAAAACGGCGCGGCACTGAACCGCCCCCGTCGCTGTCATCGACAATACCGCGTGCCAGGGCGTCTTCGTCTTCTGCAAGCTCCAGAGCTTTGACATCGACACCAATCAGAGGCGACACGTAGTCCGACTCGGACGTGGCGCGCTGGATGGTGGCCTGATGCGGCCGTGACCAATCTTCGTACATCAATGCTGCACGTGGGTCGTCATCATAGCGAATGATGTCGATGACGCGATCCAGATTAAGGAAGGCGATGATAAAACCTTCGAGCTTTTCGAGGCGATCATCGATCTTGGCCATACGGTGCCGCGACCGGCGCAGCAGCACATCCCGCCGGAAATCAAGGAAGGCCCGAAGCACGTCTTTGAGTGAGCAAACCTTTGGCGTGACGCCATCGATCAGAACGTTCATGTTCAGAGAAAACCGCACTTCAAGATCGGAGTTGCGGAACAGCATGTTCATAAGCACGTCCGGGTCCACGTTCTTGGACTTTGGCTCAAGGATCATGCGGATATCATCAGCGGATTCATCCCGGACATCCGCGAGAATCGGAACCTTTTTGGTCTGGATAAGTTCCGCAATGCGTTCGACCAGTTTGCTCTTTTGCACCTGATAGGGGATCTCGGTGACGACCGCCTGCCACTGACCGCGGCCAAGGTCTTCGACTTCCCATTTGGCGCGCAGGCGGATCGAACCGCGCCCGGTTCGGTATGCCTGTGCGATATTGTCTGTCGGCTCGACGATCACACCGCCCGTCGGAAAGTCAGGGCCCGGCACATATTGCAACAGAGTATCGTCGCGGGCTTCGGGCGCTTTGATCAGATGCAGGCAGGCGTCGATCAATTCGCCGATATTGTGCGGGGGAATGTTGGTGGCCATGCCAACAGCGATACCGGATGCGCCGTTGGCAAGAAGGTTCGGGTAAGAGGCCGGAAGAACGCTGGGTTCCTGCAAGCGGCCATCGTAGTTGTCGCGAAAATCGACGGCGTTTTCATCGAGCCCATCCAAAAGCGCCTCGGCCATGATGGACATGCGCGCTTCGGTGTATCGGCTGGCGGCAGGATTATCCCCGTCGATGTTGCCAAAGTTGCCCTGCCCGTCGACCAGCGGATATCGAATGGTGAAGTCCTGAGCGAGCCGGGCCATCGCATCATAGATCGCGGCATCCCCGTGCGGATGGAAGTCGCCCATGGTGTCGCCACTGATTTTGGCTGACTTCAGAAAACCGCCAGTTGGTGACAGGCGCAACCGGCGCATCGCGTAAAGAATCCGGCGATGAACCGGCTTTAATCCGTCGCGCGCATCGGGCAGCGCGCGGTGCATGATTGTGGACAGCGCATAGGTCAAATAGCGCTCGCCAATGGCGCGGCGCAGCGGTTCGGCCACGTCCCGGGGGTTCATCTTGGGGTCAATTGCGTCTTCATCCATATATGCTGTGATACCGTTGCGCTTGCGCACCGGCAAGCACGCTTGAGGGAAAAAATCCCGAGTTTTCCCTTAGAAGCCGAATGGGAATCGGTTAAAACACCGATACCGCTATGAAGGCTGTAGGCGGTGCGCTGCATTTAACTGGTATCTGGGGTATGGTATGACGCGGGTCATTCTTCTGACATTCGGCTTTATGGGATGGGCTTGGTACGAAATGTCCGGCGGCTCCGAATTCGTGCCGGGTGAACACAGTGTGGCAATGCTCGCCAAGGTCGAGCAGACGACACTGCCTGACGCAAGCGAAGACGAAATTGTTGTGACGCGTTCTGACGCAGGTGCGAGCCTGACAGATGTCGCTGCGGCAAAAGTTCAGCCTGAACTGATTTCAGACACGGCACCGGTACAGCCAATTGAGCCGCAGAAAGTTGCAGCTTTGGTCACCGCGAACATTCGGACGGACGCCGCACCCGAGCCTGTGGCCGTGGCGTTGGACGTTGAGCCAGTGGACTATCGCACTGTAACAGGATCGCGGGTCAATCTGCGGGAAGGTCCGAGCACGACTTTCGGCGTTGTAACCAAGCTCAAGCGTGGCGACGAAGTTGAAATCCTTGCGGACGCCGGTGACGGCTGGGTGAAACTGCGGGCATTGGAAGGCAGCGACATCGGTTGGATGTCCGCCGATTTCCTCGCGTCCAGCAATTAATCAGCGATTTCCCTCATTCATGCAAAATGCCCGCCTGTTTGGCGGGCTTTTTGTTGCCTGTTCGGATCAATCGGATATCTCAGATCATAGGCAGGGGAGTGAGCAAGCATGAGCGACAAAACAATTTTGGTGACAGGCTGCTCTTCGGGAATAGGCCTTGATGTTGTGCGTGGACTGAAGGCCCGCGGCTGGCGCGTTTTTGCATCCTGCCGCAAGCCCGAAGACTGCGCACGCATGCAGGACGAGGGGTTTGAGAGCCCATTGATCGACTACCAGTCACCAGACACGATCGAGTCGGGATTGGCCGAAGTTATGGCCGCGACTGGTGGACGTCTGAATGCGCTGTTCAACAACGGCGCCTTTGCAACGCCAGCTGCTGTTGAAGATCTGCCAACCGACGCGCTGCGGGCAAATTTCGAGGCGAATGTCTTTGGCTGGCATGATCTGACACGGCGGGTCATTCCCATCATGCGGGCCCAAGGCCACGGTCGGATCATCAATCACAGTTCTGTTCTGGGCTTGGTCACATTGCCTTGGCGCGGCGCTTACAATGCGTCCAAATTCGCTGTGGAAGGGCTGACCGACACACTCCGTGTCGAAATGCACGACACTCCTATTCATATCGTGACTCTGAACACTGGGCCGGTGACATCGCTGATCCGGCAGAACTCAATCCCGCACTTTGAGCGCTGGATTGATTGGAAATCTTCGGCCAGAGCAAGCCAATACGAGGCAAACTTGCTGGGCAGGCTGTATGAAGACCGTGGCCCTGACCCTTTCGAGTTGCCAGCCTCGGCTGTGACCAAGAAGGTCATCCACGCTTTGGAAAGTCCGCGCCCCAAGGCCCGCTACTATATTACAAAGCCGACGTATCTTATGGGCATTGCCCGCAGGTTATTGTCCACGCGTGCGCTCGACTGGCTGCTGCGCCGGGCGTAAAGGGCCGTACACGACCGCCTTTAACACCTGCGACCTTTTTCAGGGCTCTTAGGGTTCGCTTTTCTGCCGCGCGCCTCTATGTGTCAGGCAACGCAACGGAGGTTCCATGCTTCAAGATCCGCTATTCATTGTCATTGCCGTCGTCATGCTTGGTGTCGTGGGTGTTCTGCTTTTTGGCATAGGTTCCTTTGCCAAAGGAGGCGATTTCAATCGCAAATACGCAAACAGGGCGATGCGTTGGCGCATCATTGCGCAGTTCGTCGCTGTCGTGTTGATCCTGCTTTTTGTTTGGCTGCGAGGGGGTTCGTAAAATGGTTGTTCTCAGCAAGATTTACACGAAAACCGGGGACCACGGCGAAACGGCGCTGGGCAACGGCGCACGCGTTGCCAAGTTCACCACCCGCGTCGAAGCATACGGCACTTCGGACGAGCTGAATTCGATCGTCGGTATGGCGCGTTTGTCTGCCGACGGTGATCTGGATGATGCTCTTTCGCGTATTCAGAACGACCTTTTCGATCTTGGCGCGGACCTATGTCTGCCAGAGATGGACAAAGACAGTGACCGTGAATGGGAACCGCTACGGATGCATGACAGCCAGGTTGCACGGCTCGAGTCTGAGATCGACGCCATGAATGCAAAACTGGAACCACTGCGCAGTTTTATCCTGCCGGGTGGCTCGCCTTTGTCAGCGCATCTGCACCACTGCCGCACGGTTGCGCGCCGCGCCGAGCGTTTGACTGTGGAACTTGCGACGGTCGAAGAGGTGAACGGTGCTGCCGTGAAATATCTGAACCGGCTGTCTGATTGGTTTTTCGTGGCCGCGCGTATCGCGAATGACGAAGGCAAGGCAGACGTTCTCTGGGTTCCCGGCGCCAATCGGACTTGA
Source organism: Paracoccaceae bacterium (assembly GCA_020630695.1). Lineage (GTDB taxonomy): Bacteria > Pseudomonadota > Alphaproteobacteria > Rhodobacterales > Rhodobacteraceae > Thalassococcus_A > Thalassococcus_A lentus. The sequence goes on from JAHDIS010000046.1 coordinate 31,723, forward strand.
TCCAGTATCAAATCATGCTGGGCCGGACCCTTGGGGTGTCCGGCCTTTTTGCATTTGGGCGCTCAGGATCAAACCGGTTCAGTTTCGAGCCAGACGCCGCCATCCGGACGTAGGGTCAGGATCATCACGGGGTCGGGATCGCGGCCTTTGATTGGTTTGAAACGATGGTTTGCCAACAGAGTCGCGAGTATGATGACGGCTTCCTGAATCGCAAAACTGGCACCGATACAGATGCGCGGCCCGTCCCCAAACGGCAGATAGGCATATCTGTCTGGTTTGAAGCCAGTCCAGCGAGACGGTCGAAATGCATCGGGGTCTTCCCAAAGGTCGTGATGCCTGTGCAGGGCGTAGATGGGGATGATCACGGTGTCTCCGGGGCGAATCTCTCGACCGCACAGCGTGTCCTTCGCCTGAGCCGTCCGAGAAACCATTCCGGCTGGTGGATAGAGCCGAAGTGCTTCGTCGATGATGCTGCGTATGAAGGGCAGATTTGCAACGTCTTCGCCTGTAGCAGTCCGGCCCTTCAGAACGGACTGAACTTCGCTGCGCGCCTGATCCTGAACCTCTTGATCAAAGGCCAGAAGGTAAAGCGACCAAGCCAACGTCAGCGCAGTCGTCTCATGACCGGCGACAATGAACGTCAGCAAATTGTCCCGTAGCTCTGCAACGTTCATGCTGCGTTTGGTTTCCGGGTCTTCCCCGGCCAACAGCAAGTCGAGCAGGTCGGGAACACCCTCTTGTCCGCGTTGCGCGCGCGCTTCGATTGCGCCGTCCGCCATTTGCTTCATTGCTTTGACGCCGCCCGCAGAAAACGCTCGGCCCGGTCTGGGGACCCAATCGGGAAACCCAAGAATGTCAAACAGCGAAATCTTACCTGCCTCAGCAATATAAGCATCGATTGCGCCATGTACGGAATTGCGTTCAAAACCTTCGTCGCCGGAAAAGGTCACGTCGGAAATAACGTCAAATGTCACACTGACCATCTCTTGCAAAAAGTCCACGGCGCGCGGGCCAGCATCGGCAATCCGTTCGACCGACCGCTCTGCAGCGGCTGACATGATCGGGGCAAGGTTCATCACGTTTCGATGCGAGAAAACGGGCGCTGCAGCCCGCCGCTGCCACCGCCAATGCGCGCCTTCGGCAATGAACAAGGATTCGCCAATGGCGGGGCGCAGCAGGTTCTTGGTCACGACCGATTTGGGATAATTGTCCAAGTTTTCCAGAAGCATACGGCGGATCGCGTCGGGATCCATCACCATGTGCCACCGCTTCCCGGTTTTGCCTGAGATGATCGGCTGATGGGTGGCAACCTGCGGAATGATCGACAAAACATTGCGCCGTGACGCCTGCAGGCTACCCCACAATCCCATTGGCTGTGTGACCAGCGGAACACTGACGGGTAGGCCGGACTGTTCGTCAATCGGGGATTGGTCGTTCATGGCAAGCTCCTTTGGCTTACAACAAAGATAGGCGGTATGTGGCTTGCGTCCAAGACGTGCGCTGATTGCGCCCGAGCCCGCGCTGGGGTAATGGCTGAAACAAGTAACATTAAGGGAATACTGCCATGTTCCGCCGGATATTTGCTTTGGGTGCGTTTTTGCTGGTAACGGCTTGTTCGGACTATTCCGAAGAGCTGGCACAGGCGCCGGACCCTCTGGGCAATTTCAAGCTTGGCCATTCAGAGGTTGTCGCTCCGAATCTTGAAAAACTGCTCGTGTCTCGGGACGCGACCCCAGAAGAGTGGATCAGTGCGGTTGACGAAGCGGTCGAGGCCCGGTTCCGCCGGTTTGAGGGAACTGCTTTTTACCACTTCGGGATCAGCGTCGAAGCCTATTCCTTGCCGCCCCCCGTGGTTCCGGGCAAGTCCGCCGTTGCGATGCGCGTGACCGTTTGGGAAGACGCCACTGGCGAAAAGCTGAACGAGGAAACCGAAGTCATCAGCGTGATCAAGGTCTTTGAATCCCGATTGGCCAACACGCGTGAAGATCAGATTCGGATTTTGGCCGAAGATGCCGCCAAACAACTGGAATTGTGGCTGCGTGAACAGCAGCAGGAAAATCAGTGGTTCGGTGCCGCCGCTGATGCAGCCGAGGTCGTAGAAGACGCTGTTGCCGAGCAGGTTGATGACGCAGAACTGATCGAACCGGCCGAAGACAGCGCAAGCTAACGGATCATGCTAAAACACTGGGCCCGAAGGTTGGGTGTTGCGGCGGTATTGATCACCGGAGCGCTGTGGCTAGGCAACACGTCGCTGTTTGTTTCGGTCCCAATAGATCGCGAACCGCGCCTGATTGCGCACCGCGGGGTTCACCAGATCTATGCCGGAACGACCCGTGATGCGGAGACCTGCAGCGCGAACCCGATCCACCCGTTGAAGCATGACTTCATTGCAAACACGCTCCCTTCTATCAATGCGGCCTTCGCTTACGGGGCTGATGTGGTCGAGGTTGACGTTCACCTGACGACTGACGGCGTCTTTGCCCTGTTTCATGACTGGACGTTGGATTGTCAGACGAACGGGGCAGGAGTGACCCACAAACAGGCCTATTCTGATATCCGTGGGCTTGATCTGGGGTATGGCTATTCGACCGACGGTGTAACATTCCCGCTGCGCGGGAAAGGCGTTGCGATGATGCCGAGCCTGAAGCAGGCGATCGAACAGTCTGAAGGCGGGCAATTTCTGGTCAATTTCAAAGGAAACCGCCGCAAGGAAGGCGTCGAACTGGTGACGCTCCTGCAGGATCCGCAGCGCCGCGAGAGGGTCTATGGCGTTTACGGAGGTGGTCCGCCGACGCGCGCGGCGCTCGATGGTCTTTCGGGGCTGCGCGGGTTTGATCGTTCCGGTTTGAAATCCTGCCTGTTTCGATACCTTGCCCTGGGATGGACAAGTTATGTGCCACAGGCGTGTCGAAACGGTCTGGTGGCGGTGCCGCTGGATTACGCGCCGCTGCTTTGGGGCTGGCCGCATCGTTTCACCAATCGGATGAAGCGCGCCGGGACTGAGGTGATCCTGTGGGGGCCTTACGATGGTTCCGGCTTCTCTTCCGGAATCGACGACATCGAAACACTGGATCAGGTTCCCGAACACTTTGACGGCTACATCTGGACCAATCGTATCGAGATCATAGGGCCAAAGATGGCGCGATAGCGCTTCTTGGCGATGAACGGGCTTGATTTTATGGGCCATCCAGACTAGATCGCCCGCGATGCAAACCCGGGTCGGGTGTGGCCCCTAAATGATGAGGCGTCTGACAAGATGGCAAAGGAAAAGTTTGAGCGCGGTAAACCGCATTGCAACATCGGCACGATTGGTCACGTTGACCACGGCAAGACGACGCTGACGGCGG
>JAHDIS010000047.1:0-28294 GCA_020630695.1 Paracoccaceae bacterium
CGCGTCTGATGAAGGAATTCGCCACCAAAGAAGGCGACACTGGTTCGCCTGAAGTGCAGGTGGCCATCCTGACCAGCCGTATTTCCACTCTGACTGAGCACTTCAAAACCCACAAGAAAGACAACCACTCGCGTCGTGGTCTTCTTAAGTTGGTTGCTCAGCGTCGTAAGCTGCTGGACTACACCAAGGCAAAAGATGAGGCCCGCTATCAGGACCTGATCAAACGTCTGGGTATTCGTCGCTAAGGCGGCCAGAGACCAGAATAGTGAAACGCCCGCTGATGTCAGCGGGCGTTTTTCTTTTGGCTGTTGCCATATCCGATGCGTCCGTCAAACCAATATGGTTTGGAAAACCTTTCGAGCGTGGTCTGGGATCGGGGCAGGGCTGCCGTGCTGGGTATAGACCTGCGTAAAGAATGCTTCTGTGCTGGCTTGGTCATCGGTATTTCGGAACAGGCCAACTTCAAATCGCATGGATGACCGGCCCAGATGCGCGATCCGAATCCCGGCATGAATTTCGTCCGGGAAACCGACTTCGGCATGGTAGCGGCATCCCGATTCAACAACGAGAAAATGCAAGGCATCCGCCCCACGAATGGTCAGTCCCTGATCCATCTGCCAAAGCGATACGGCGGTATCCACCAGTGACAGATAGGTGGCGTTGTTCATGTGGCCGTATTCATCGTTGTCCATCCAGCGGGTCGGCATGATGCGAAAGTCATGATACTGCGCGCGGGTTCCGGGGGGCTGTCGCGTCATGGCGGGCTGTCTCTTGCTGTACGTTTAGGCGTGGTAAGACCATTGGTGGCGGCCCTACGGCGCAGATGCAAGCCCGGCAGTCTGGCTTTAGCCCGAACGCAACACGCGGAATGCAGCAGATGCGGCCCAGCCCGCTGCGATGGCGATCGCCAAAGACATCAGGCCATAAAGCAGTGGTTGCTGCCGCGACAGCGCATAGAGCCAACGTTCCAGACCGACCTTGCGGACATCGATCTCGGTCTCAAAGGTCGACACCACCTGCCCACCGCGCGTCAGGAATATGCGTGTGGGGTATTCGCCTTCTGTCAGGTTAGCTGGCATAGCGATTGCGGTGTCAAACAGCGTGTCCTGCCGTAAGCGCACGGTACTTTCGCGCAACTGGTATTGCTCAGACTTTGTCCGGATGCGGATCACGGCATCGGTAAAGCTCTGGGAATTTGAAATTTCCGAGCCAACGGAACGGATAGCACGCGGAATTGAAACGCGATGCCGCAGATCCTCGGTGTCCGAAATCACCTCGTCCCAAGGGGCTGAGGTCGCGATGGCGTAGAACGAGGGCGCTGCGTCCACTTCCACAGCATCTGTATTGACCCAGATGCCAAACTTGCGCTCCTTGCGCCGTACGGTCAGCGCCTGCGAAGGACCGGCAACAGCGATGATAACCTGCAGGGGGTCGCCATCGGGGATCGGTGCTTCACGCTTGATCGCGCCGTAGATCAGGATTTCAGAGCCATCAAAATTGGTCGAGATGGAAACGCTATCCTGACTTAGACCCAGCACGACTTCTTCTGCGCGAAGCGGCAGGGCAAAAAGCGTCAGCAGAACAAGCAAAAGGCGCATCAGTGGCCTCCGCTTCCAATTGAGAACAACTCGGATGGCTGCAGCAACAAATCAAGGGCCAGCTTCCCGCACACGGCCAGCACCATGATCGCCAGCAAAATGCGCAGCTGTTCGGCCTTGAGCTTGGCGCCCAGCACCGCGCCGATCTGCGCTCCGATGACGCCGCCGACCAACAAAAGGACTGCCAGCATCACGTCGACGGTGTAGTTGGTGGTCGCGTGTAGCAGCGTGGTGAAAGCGGTCACAAAGATGATCTGAAACAGCGAGGTTCCGATCACAACCTTGGTGGGCATGCCCAACAGGTAGATCATCGCGGGAACCATGATAAAGCCGCCGCCGACACCCATGATTGCAGCAAGAACGCCGACCGCCACACCGACCAGTAAAGGCGGGATCACCGAAATATAGAGCCCGGAAGTGCGGAACCGCATTTTCAGGGGCAGCTTGTGAATCCACGTGTGCTTTTTGCGTTTGGGTGCTGCGCCGCTCTTGGATTTGCGCAGGGCATTCAGGCTCTCGATGAACATCAAGCCGCCAATAATGCCTAGGAAAACGACGTAGCAAAGCTTGACCAGCAAATCGACTTGGCCCAGCGATTTCAGGTAGTTGAACACCATGACGCCAAGGGCAGCGCCAATGAGGCCGCCAATCAGCAACACCGTCCCCATCCTGAGATCGACGGTTTTTCGCCTCAAGTGCGCTAGGACCCCGGAAAAAGACGAAGCAACGATCTGGTTGGCTTCGGTGGCAACGGCCACGGCCGGGGGAATGCCGATAAAGAACAGCAGCGGCGTCATCAGGAACCCGCCACCGACGCCAAACATTCCCGAAAGGATGCCCACAAGTCCACCGAGGCCTAGCAAAAGAAAGGCGTTGACCGATACCTCGGCAATGGGGAGGTAGACCTGCATGGCTCTTCCTAGTCCTAAGCTTCGTGCTTTTGCAAGTGCAGCAAAGCCGCAGTCTGGCTTAGGACCTATGAGGCCGGTGAAACTGGACCTATTGATTTACGATGGCAACGACCTGACAGATCACCGTTCCTTGACGTAGGGCTCGCCGCCTGCGCGTGGCGGGATAGCCTTGCCGACAAAGCCTGCCAGAATAACCACGGTCAGGATGTAGGGCAGGGCGTCCATGAACTGAACGGGGACGGTAAAGGCACCCAGATCGATATTCTGATAGCGCAGTGCGATGGCCTGAAGGAAGCCAAACAGAAGGCAAGCTCCCATGGCGTACCATGGCCGCCACTTGGCAAAGATCAGCGCCGCCAGCGCGATGTAGCCGCGGCCTGCTGTCATTTCACGCACGAACCCGGCCTGAAGGCCTGTGGCCAGATAGGCCCCGGCAATGCCGCAGAGCACACCGCAGATCATGACTGCGGCAAACCGCAGGCCAGTCACTGAAATTCCTGCTGTATCCACCGCTTCGGGTGCTTCGCCAACTGCACGCAGCCGCAGGCCAAAACGCGTACGGAACAGAACCCACCATGTCAGCGGAACGCAGGCGAAGGCGACGTAGACAAGGATTGAATGGCCTGAAATCAGGTCGGCGTAGATGGGCCCAAAGACTGGAATGGGTCTGAATGTTTCCGCCAGTGGCAGGGTGATTTCTGAAAACCGCCCCGCCCCGATAAGCGAAGGCGTACGCCCGCCTTGACTGAACCAGTCCTGCGCGATCAGCACCGTCATTCCCGAAGCGAGAAAATTCAACGCCACGCCAGAGATCAGCTGGTTGCCGCGGAAGGTAATCGACGCCAGCCCGTGAATGGCGCTCATGACCAAGGACGCGGCGACGCCAGCCAGAAGTCCCAGCCAGACAGATCCGGTGGTGAATGCAACCGCCGCCGAGAAAAAGGCCGACATGAGCATTTTGCCTTCGAGGCCAATGTCAAAGATCCCTGCGCGTTCCGAAAAAAGACCAGCAAGACAGGCCAGCAGCAAAGGGGTGCTCAGGCGGATAGTGCTGTCCAATACCTGGATGATGGTGTCGAGATCCATGTCAGCTATCCTTCCGCAGGGCGAGAAACAGGCGTTCGAGCGGCATGCGCACCATGTTGTCCAATGCGCCGGTAAAGAGGATGACCAAGGCTTGGATCACCGTGACCAGTTCACGCGGGATGTTGGCCCAAAAGGCCAGTTCAGCCCCGCCCTGATACAAGAACCCAAAGAGCAGCGCGGCAAGGAACACGCCAAATGGATGCGACCGACCCATCAGCGCGACTGCGATCCCGATGAAGCCAGCCCCTTCGGGCGCATTCAGAACCAGCCGTTCAGCTTCACCCATGGTGGTGTTCAGCGCCATAAGCCCAGCCAGTCCACCTGAGATCAGCATCGTTATAACGATAATACGGGTCGGGGAAATCCCGGCATATTTTGCGGCGGTTTCCGAATGGCCAAAGGCGCGGATTTCATAGCCCAAACGCGTTCGCCAAATCAGAACCCAAACAGCGATACAGGCTGCGACAGCGATGAAGAAGGTGACATTGGCGGGTGCGGAACGGAAAAGCGGGTTTTCCGGGCTGCCGAACATGTCAAAGAATGTGGGTAGATGCGTGGCCTCGGGGAAGCCGGCGGTTGCTGGCTCCATAGCTCCTTTGGGGCGCAGCATGTTCACCAGCACATAGTTGAGCACCGCGGCCGCGATAAAGTTGAACATGATCGTGGTGATCACGATATGACTGCCGCGTTTGGCCTGTAGGATTGCCGGAATATAGGCCCAGGCCGCCCCAAAGACTGCCGCGCCCAGTGTTGCGGCGATCAAGGCCAATGCCCAGTGCGGAAACGGGATATAGAGACAGACCAGCGCAACCCCGAGGCCGCCGATCATTGCCTGACCTTCGCCACCGATGTTGAACATGCGCGCATGGAAAGCGACCGCGACCGCCAGACCGGTGAACATGAAGTTCGTTGCGTAATAGAGCGTGTAGCCCCAACCGCTGGATTTCATCAGCGCGCCTTCGACCATAAGCTTGAAGGCCTCAATGGGGTTTTCCCCGATCGCGAGGATCACCAATGCAGACAGGAACGCCGCCAGAATAATTGAAATCAGAGGGACGAGGACTGCGTCGGCCCAAGCAGGCATTCTATCCATGATGTTGCTCCTGCTTGGGGGCGGGGTGTGTCGGACAGTTGATCATGTCTGCGCCTCCGCCCCGTTCGATTGCCCAGTCGACGCCCGCGCTGGCATCTCGGTGACACCGGCCATCAACAGGCCCAGTTCTGTCTGGTCTGTTTCCGACGGAAGCCGTTCGCCCATGATTTGACCGTCGAACATGACGGCAATCCGGTCGGACAACGACATGATTTCGTCCAACTCGACTGAAACCAGCAAGATGGCCTTGCCACTGTCGCGCAACGCAACGATTTGCTGGTGGATGAATTCAATCGCACCAATATCAACCCCGCGTGTCGGCTGACCGATCAGCAGTACCTCGGGGTTGCGCTCGATTTCGCGGGCCAGCACGACCTTTTGCTGGTTGCCACCTGAAAAATTGCGAGCAGCAAGGTTCGGATTCGGTGGTCGCACGTCAAACCGCTCCATCTTGGCAGCGGCCTCAGCCTTGATGGCAGCGTTGTCCATCAGAAGGCCTTTTTGCCAGGACGGGTCGCGGTGATAGCCGAACACCGTGTTTTCCCACGCGGTATAGGGCATGATCAGGCCTTCGTGCTGCCGGTCTTCGGGCACATGTGCGATGCCACGGGCGCGGCGACTTTGTCCGTCGGAATAGCGCCCGGTCAGGTCAATGTTCTGACTATTCACGCGCACCGTCCCGGTCGCGTCTCGATACCCGCCCAGTACTTCAAGCAGTTCGGACTGCCCGTTTCCGGAAACACCCGCAATCCCGAGAATCTCGCCAGCCCGAACATTGAGAGAGATGCTTTTGAGCCGTTCAACACCGCTGCTGTCCGTGTGTCGCAAGTTTTCGACCTCAAGAACAGGCGCGCCGGGCGTTGCGGCAACTTTGTCGACACGCAGCAGCACTTTGCGGCCCACCATAAGCTCGGCAAGTTCTTCGGGGGATGTTTCGGATGTCTTGACGGTCGCGGTCATCTCGCCGCGTCGCATGACACTGACCGTGTCGGTGATGTCCATGATCTCGCGCAGCTTGTGCGTGATGAGAATAATGGTTTTGCCCTCGGCGCGCAGTCCTTCAAGAATGCGGAACAGGTGATCCGCCTCGGCAGGTGTCAGCACCCCCGTTGGTTCATCGAGGATCAGGATGTCCGCTTCGCGATAAAGCGCCTTGAGGATTTCCACGCGTTGCTGATGCCCAACTGAAAGGTCCTCGACCAACGCGTCCGGATCGACATTCAGCTCGTACTCTTCGGCCAGATGTTTAAGCACGCCGCGGGCTTTGGCCAGCGACGGTTTCAGCAATCCGCCATCTTCTGCACCTAGGATGACGTTCTCAAGAACGGTGAAGTTCTGCACGAGTTTGAAGTGTTGGAATACCATGCCGATGCCGGCGGCGATGGCGGCCTGGCTGTCGGGGATTTCCGTCTTTTTCCCGCCGATAAAGATCTCACCGGCGTCCGCTTTGTAAAAGCCGTAGAGGATCGACATCAGTGTCGATTTTCCGGCCCCGTTTTCGCCAATAATACCGTGGATCGTTCCGGGCATGACGCGGATCGAGATGTCTTTGTTTGCCTGCACGGGGCCAAAGGCTTTGGATATGCCCTTGAGCTCGATGGCGGGGGCTGTGGTGGTCATGTCGGGGGCTCCGGCTGGCAGGGAGGGAGTCGATGGCTTGGGGCGAGTTTACGCGCTTGACCGGGCTGCGCAACACCACTTGAACGCTTTCCGCAGCGTCGACCGCGATTGCGCTCAGACGGCGGGCACTTCACGCGTGGCACAATGCACCCCGCCGCCGATCCGGGCCAGCGGATCGGCGTTCAGCATGATAACGTCGCGCTCGGGGAAATGCCGCTGCAACGCGTCCTTTGCGATGCTGTCGGTTTCCGGATCGCCAAATTGCTGGGCGATGACGGCGCCATTACAAACATAGAAGTTTGCATAGGCGGTTACGGCGTCCAGTTCACGCAACCTTGGCGTTTCAGGTTCTGGCAGAACTTCGATCTGCAAGTCTTTGTCATCATTCAGAATATCAAACATTTCGGCGGCAGCGTCATGAAAGGGGTCTTCACCCGTTTCCATTTCGCTGAGGGTCATCAGCACGACGCCCGGACGAGAAAACCGTGCCAGTGAATCAATGTGGAAATCGGTGATGTCCAATCCGTAAACACCGGGCCCCCACAGGATACGCTTTGCCCCGTAAGCTTCTAACAATGCGTCACTAATCTGTTCGAGCGTCATCGATGGATTGCGATTGTCATTCAGCCACGAGCTTTCGTGCGCGAGCAAGGTTCCGGTTCCGTCCTGTTCGACGCCGCCGGGCTCTCCTGTCAGGGTGGATTGCAGCAAGGGCACGTCCAGCCTGTTTGCAACGCGCTCGGCGATTTGGCTGTCGTTCTGATGCACCTGCTTGCTGCCCCAGCCGTTAAACCGAATGTGCCGGATCGCGAGATTTCCCTGTGCATCACGGGCGAACAATGGTCCGGAATCACGGGCCCAAAGGTCCTCGGTCGGGATATCCCATAGGGTGACGGCACTCGGCAGTTGAGGCCGAATCTCGCTGTGCAGATCAGCGTGCGCCAACAGTACGACAGGTTCAAACTCAGAGATCGTCGAAGCGATCCGGGCAATGGTTGCCTGTACCTCGGCCAGTTCGTTGGCGTCCGTATAGACAAAGCGGCTGGCAGGCCATTGCATCAAAGTGAAGTCGTGCGGTGCATGTTCCGCCGGAACATAAAAGCCATCCGTCGCGGCAGAGGCTTTGTTCGAAAAGCACAGGCCAGAGGCTCCGGCCACCAACCCAGATCTTAAAAAGTCACGACGTAGCATGAGCCAACCCTGCTCTACAAAACCAAAACGGGCCGCGCCTGCTGGCGCGACCCGCACTATGCCACAAATCGTGGTATTTTAGAAATTCAGCGCCGGGCAGCTGTCGTCGCTGGTGTAGTCGTGAACCGCGAGGTCACCTGCGATGATCTGCTCGCGGGCCGCGTCTACGGCTGCTTTCATGTCGTCGCTGACCAGAGCGGCGTTGTTGTCATCCAGTGCATAGCCGACACCTTCCTGTGCCAGGCCAAGAACTTTGACACCGGTTTCCAGATCTGCACCTTGCGTCATGGATTCGAACACAGCCACGTCCACACGCTTGAGCATGGACGTCAGAACCTTGCCCGGATGCAGGTAGTTCTGGTTGCTGTCTACGCCGACCGAAAGGATGCCTTCGTCTGCTGCGGTTTGCAGAACACCCAGACCGGTGCCGCCAGCAGCAGCAAAGATCACGTCAGCGCCTTGGCTGATCTGTGCCTTGGCCAGTTCGGACCCTTTGACCGGGTCATTCCACGCGGCTGGTGTGGTACCGGTCATGTTCGCAATAACGGTTGCGTCGGGGTTAACCGCCTTGGCGCCCTGCGCATAGCCGCATGCAAATTTGCGGATCAGCGGAATGTCCATGCCGCCAACAAAGCCGATTGTGCCGGAGGTGGACGCCTGCGCGGCCATCATGCCAACGAGGTACGATCCTTCATGCTCAGAGAACAGGATCGACAGAACATTGGGGTGCTCGCCGGGATCAACAAATCCGTCGATGGTGACGAACTTGGTGTCAGGGTAGTCAGCTGCGACGGCCGCAATCGGCGAAGACATCGAGAAGCCGGTTGTCACAACCGGGTTGAAGCCCGCTTCGGCAAAGCGGCGCAGGGCCTGCTCACGCTGTGCTTCGGACTGCAGTTCGATATCACGGTAGGAGCCACCGGTTTCTTCGGCCCAACGCTGAGCGCCGTTGAAGGCTGCTTCGTTAAAGGATTTGTCGAACTTGCCGCCCAAGTCGTAGATCAGGGCTGGATCGGCCAGCGCAGCACCGGCCGAAAGGGCCAGAGCAGCAACAGTGCCTAGGGTCTTTGCAAAGAATGTCATGGTTTGCTCCCAGATGGTTTTGGGCGGCCTGAAGCGGCCGCCTCTTCGCGATGCAGCAATTAAGGCCGCGCCGGACGGGGATGGCAACCGATTCTTGATATTTTGCATCTGCGAACCGGCTTACGTTGGGTTCGTTTGCGTCTCGATTGTTCGTTTGAGGATCAACGCGTCCTGACGCGTGCCATCCGCCTTGCAATAATATCCCTTACGGCGACCGACCTCGGCAAAACCCGTTTTTTCATAAAGCGCACGGGCCGCGGTGTTGTCCGCGCCAACCTCCAGGAACAAGGTTTCGATCCCGCGGCTTCCGCAAAGCTGGAAAAGCTGATGCAGCAGCTGTGTCGCGTGGCCTTCACGCTGAACAGCCGGGTCTACGGCAATCGTCAGAATGTCACCTTCGGGCGGCACCGTTCCAAGTAAGACAAATCCGGCGGAGTCTGGCGTCGTGACCCAAAGTGCTCCGTCCTTGTCCAGCAAAGACGCAATGTCATCCGCGCTCCACGGTGCGTCGGGAAAACAGGCTGCATGCACCCGCGCGAGCCTTTGCGGATCGGGGCGTTCAGGTGTGATCATGCATTGTGATCCAGAATAACGGGCCCCTGTTCCTTGGACGGGGCGGCATCTGCAGCGCGCAGATAGAATGGCGCCGGGCGTGCCGGATCGTCATGCCAGCGCTGCGCAGCAATGCGGGCAATGGCCGAACCGGGCGCAAATGCAGCGGGTGACACTGTCGCGCCTAACCGCTCGGCCACTGCCTCGGCGCCCGAGCCGATGCAGGTCAGTCCCGTTTCAGACCAGCCCAAGGGAACCTCGGCGGCATTGATTTGCTGCGGTTGAATAGGGGTCGCTGTGCCGTGCCCTTGAACATAAACTGCGTCACGTGGTGCATCCAAACAGGCCAAAACCGGGTTTTGCGATCCAAGGGCCAGCGCTTCGAGCAGGTTCACGCCAACTGCGGGAACGCCCAAAGACAATGCCAAGCCGCGTGCAGCGGATACGGCCAGACGAATCCCGGTGAAATTTCCGGGGCCCGTTCCCACCCCGATCGCACTCAGATCTTGCAGCGTTTGTCTGGCATCAGTCAGCAATTCGTCGAGCAGCGGAAACAACCGTTCCGCCTGACCGCGAGCCATCTCCTCGTAGCGGTCCGCAACGATTTCTGTCCCGTCCCAAAGTGCGGCGCTGATGTAGCGGCCTGATGTGTCAAAACCCAGGATCATGGGGCGCTTATGACCTTGTGCCTGAACGGGCGCAACACTGTCATTCCGTTCCAAAGAACGTCAGAGGCCGCGTCGCGGCACGTTGCACCAGCCCTTTGGCTTCCAGATCCAATTGCACTGTCTTTGCCCACCAGCCCAGTGCTTTGCCTTCTGGGAACAAATCCTGCGGGACGTTCGGCAACAGGGCCTGCTTGATCTGGGCCGCGGTCATGCCGGGTGGGCCTTTGGGAAGGGCCTGCAGCATCAGGTTCCGGATCGCATTGTATTTCGCGCTGTCCACACGTTCGGTGTGGCCGGGGTGATTCACGTTTTCCACGATTGTTTTTTCGGTCATGACGTCCCCGTCAATCTTGGCCGCGCATCAAGGCGTCGCGGCCAGAGCCACTATGCTCTGGAAGTTTGCAGGATTCGTCGAGCCAAGCCAGCCGCGATTCCGCATGGCAGTGCAGGGTGGGTGCAAGTCTCTCGATCTGGTCTGTCACACCCAGCGGAACATAGACCTGATCGGGCAGGTAGTCGAAGCGCGCAGCCATAGCTGATCCGCAGGTCTGACAGGTCCACCGCTGAACACCGGTCGTGGTGACAAAGGGTTTCGGCTCAGCAGGATGCCAGCGCACAACGGTCGGGTCAAAGGCGGCAAAAGCCGGGGCAGGGGCGCCCGTCCACCGTTTGCAATCCTTGCAGTGGCAATAGCATACCGGATCCGCTGGCCCGCTCATGGATAGAAAAAGCGCGCCGCAATAGCAGCGCGCTGTAAACTGTTCGGCCTGATCGGACATTACACCGCGACCGGGCGCACCTCGGTCACTTCGGGGATGTAGTGACGCAGCAGGTTTTCAATGCCCATCTTCAGCGTCAGGGTCGACGAAGGACACCCTGCGCATGCGCCTTGCATGTGCAGGTAAACGACTCCACGCTCAAATCCGTGGAAGGTGATGTCGCCGCCATCCTGCGCCACTGCCGGACGGACACGGCTGTCGAGCAGCTCTTTGATCTGGCCGACGATCTCGGCGTTTTCGCCGCTGTGTTCGGCATGACCACCGGCCTGTGCAGCGCCATCGGCCATGACAGGCTGGCCCGATTGGAAATGTTCCATGATCGCGCCCAGAATGGCTGGTTTCAGGTGATCCCAGTCCTGACTGTCTTCTTTTGTAACGGTGACGAAATCGGTTCCGAAAAACACGCCGGTCACACCTTCGACGGAAAACAGCCGCTGCGCGAGCGGCGAAGCCGAGGCGGCATCGGAACTCGGAAAATCCGCTGTGCCCATTTCCAGAACAGTCTGGCCGGGCAGGAATTTGAGCGTTGCCGGGTTTGGCGTGGATTCTGTTTGAATGAACATCTGGTTCGCACCTTTTCTGGGGTCAGGTGGAATATGCGCTCGGCAGGGGCCAGCGTCAAGGATTGGAACGGTTCTAAACTTGCTTTGTAAAGGCCTAGGTGATGGCTTCAAGCCGTTCCTTGCTCAGATCGCCGGGCACGATCGTGATCGGGATCGGCAAAGAACCAGAGTTCTTGGTCAGTTGGGTGACCAGCGGGCCCGGGCCCTTTTTGTCCGAGGCCGCGCCCAGAACAAGCACGCCAACCTCAGGGTCGCCCTGAACATGGGCGATGATCTCGGGCACCGCGTCGCCTTCGCGAATGATCAGCTCGGGATCAACGTGCTGTTTGTCGCGCATCCATTTGGCAAAGACCTCGAAATGGGCATGAATACGTTCGCGCGCTTCTTCCCGCATCACTTCCCCGACGCCGATCCAATGGTTGAATTCATCGGGCGGGATAACCGACAGGACAGCGACGCCGCCACCGGTATGAGACGCGCGCATCGCCGCGAAGCGCATGGCATTCAGGCATTCACGGCTGTCATCGAGCACGACTAGAAACTTGCGCATGGCGATCTCCCTTGGCTGCAATCATGACCGAGGGTTCAGGCAGTGGCAAGGACCCACAGGCCAGAACCCAAAGGCCAGAACCAGACGGCGGCTGCCGGAATGTTCCCGGGCGGTTGCGCGCTCTGCTTAGACTGGCGACGAAGCGGCCCAATCCCAATACATCTCACGGACTTTCTTGGTGATCGGGCCAGACTGGTAGGAAATGTCTTCGAACCCTGTCACAGCTGTGACTTTGTTCATGTTCCCCGACAAGAAGATTTCATCAGCCTGTTCGAAATCTTCAAAGCTCAGAACACATTCATGCACGTTCATTCCGTCGGCACGCATATTTGTCATGTGCCGCGCCCGTGTGATGCCCGCAAGGAACGTGCCGTTGGCGATGGGGGTGAAAACCTCACCGTCCTTGACCATAAAGACATTGGCGGTCGCGCTTTCTGCGACGTTGCCCATGGCATCTGCCACCAACGCATTGCCAAAACCGCGTGCGCGCACCTCGGCGAGCATGCGGGCATTGTTGGGGTAGAGGCATCCTGCCTTGGCATTGACCACGGCGTCTTCCATCACAGGACGGCGGAACTGGGTGCGACCCAGCGTGACAGATGCGGTGTCGGGTGCCATCGGGATTTCTTCGAGGCACAAGGCAAAACCGGTTTCGGCCTTGCTTGGAACAATGGCTGACGCGTCTCCATGGATGCCCCAATACATTGGGCGAATATAAACGGCGGCATCATCTGAATAGGCCGAAAGCCCTTCGAGCGCGATTTGCACCATGTCTTCTGTCGTCACGGTTGGCGTGATCATCAAGGCCTCGGCCGAACGGTTCACACGCGCGCAATGTGCCTGCAAATCCGGTGTCTTTCCCTGAACGCGGCGGGCACCATCAAACACCGATGAACCCAACCACGCACCGTGATCACCGGCGCGCATGATCATGGCGTCGCCATCGTGCCATTGGCCGTTGAAATAGGTCCGAATATTCTTGCCGGTTGCCATGGTGAGCCTTTCCTGTTTCCGGCAGCCTAGGCAGCCGCCTGCACGAGGTAAAGGGCGATCGGAACAGGTAACCTGTGGACCTGAGACAGAAAATGCCGCGCGCGCGAAGAGTATTCTGCAGTTGCGGGGTTATAAAATTACAAAATGGGGTGCAAAACGGTTGCAATGTTACTTTGTGGCGCGTATTCGTTCCCCATCAATTCGATTCTGCAGCGCAGAACGCCCACTCTACGGCACGCAATTACAGGAGGCCCATCATGGCTCTGGACGTTCAAAACGGCATCGCACAGTACGATGCGCCCGAAAAAGATCTGTATGAGATCGGTGAGATGCCGCCGCTGGGTTACGTGCCCAAAAAAATGTATGCTTGGGCGATCCGCCGCGAACGCCACGGTGAGCCTGAGCAGAGCTTTGAGCAGGAAGTCGTAGACACCTGGGAAATCGACAGCAATGAAGTGCTGGTTCTGGTTATGGCTGCGGGCGTGAACTACAACGGTGTCTGGGCCGGTCTGGGTCAGCCGATCAGCCCCTTCGATGGGCATGGCGCGCCGTACCATATTGCCGGTTCGGATGCTTCTGGGATCGTATGGAAAGTCGGCGAGAAAGTGACTCGCTGGAAAGTCGGCGACGAGGTCGTGATCCACTGCAATCAGGACGACGGCGACGACGAAGAATGCAACGGTGGTGACCCGATGATGTCACCCAGCCAGCGTATCTGGGGCTACGAGACTCCGGATGGCTCGTTCAGCCAGTTCACCAAGGTGCAAGCGCAGCAGTTGATGCCGCGTCCCAAGCACCTGACATGGGAAGAAAGCGCCTGCTACACGCTGACACTGGCCACTGCATACCGGATGTTGTTCGGCCACGCGCCGCACGACCTCAAGCCCGGTCAGAACGTTCTGGTCTGGGGTGCTTCGGGTGGTCTGGGATCTTATGCGATCCAGCTGGCAAACACGGCCGGTGCAAACGCGATTGGCGTGATCTCGGACGAAGATAAGCGGCAGTTCGTCATGGATATGGGTGCCAAGGGCGTCATCAACCGCAAAGACTTCAGCTGCTGGGGTCAACTGCCGACCGTCAACACACCGGAATACAACGCGTGGTTCAAAGAAGCGCGCCGCTTTGGCAAGGCGATCTGGGAAATCACCGGTAAGGGCAACAACGTTGACATGGTGTTCGAACATCCCGGTGAGGCAACTTTCCCGGTTTCGAACCTCGTTTGCAAAAAGGGCGGCATGGTTGTGATCTGCGCAGGTACGACCGGTTTCAACTGTACCTTTGACGTGCGGTACACCTGGATGCACCAAAAGCGCCTTCAGGGTAGCCACTTTGCCCATCTCAAGCAGGCCTCGGCCGCGAACCACCTGATGGTCGAGCGCCGTCTGGATCCGTGTATGTCCGAGGTGTTCCCGTGGAACGAAATTCCGCAGGCCCATACCAAGATGCTGCGCAATGAACACAAGCCGGGCAACATGTCGGTTCTGGTTCAGGCCCCAACAACCGGCCTGCGGACACTTGAAGACGCGCTCGAAGCGCGCAAGTAAACAAGCCCGCCGTGTGACACGGCAAAAGGCGAAATTGTAACACCCGCGAATCGCAAAGAGCGACGCGGGTGTTTCCGTTTTGGGGGCGTTTTATTCAAATTCAATGCATTCCGATTTGCTCCCTCCCCAGAATTGGGGAGGAGAATTACGCGAATGTTAACCAAAATCACCGCATGTTATGGTTGTATTAATTCATCGTTAACTAAATCTGAGCGAGGCTTTCCATGGGACAAGATTGGATACTGGACGTACTGACAGACCTGAAGACCTTTGCGCGCGCGAACGGGCTGCCGTCTTTGGCGGCTCAGCTCGAAGATGCAACATTTGTTGCCCAGGCTGAAATGACGTCCCTTGGGAAGGGAAAGCCTCTTGGGATTATTGGGGAGCATACCGCAGCTCGACACATTGATCGGGCGACTGGAGTGCGCGGAAACGCTTGATGAGTTGCAAGCTGTCATAACCGAGCTGCGGGACCGGCTCGGTGTTGATCACATCGTTTATCACTGGGTCAGCAGTTCCGGCGAACAATACGGTTGCGGCACGTATGACCCTGTTTGGGTCGCCCGCTATCTGGAAAAGGGTTATCTGCGGATCGATCCGGTGGTGCAGGGGTGCTACCAGCGGTTCCATCCGGTCGATTGGAAACGGTTGGACTGGTCCGGCAAGGCAGCCCGTGCCTTTCTGAGCGATGCGATTGCGCATGGGGTCGGCAATCAGGGTTTTTCGATTCCGATCCGTGGCCCGAACGGGCAGTTTGCGCTTTTCACTGTCAGCACGAGCTGTTCCGACGAGGCGTGGGAGGTTTTCACCGAAAGCAGCCGGCGCGACCTGATCCTGATGGCGCATTACTTCAATCAAAAGGCGCTGGACCTGGAACCGGGGCGCACGCCCGAACCGGCGCCAACCCTGTCCCCACGAGAGGTTGAAGCCATGACGATGCTGGCCATCGGATATAGCCGCGCGCAGGCCGCGGATACATTATCGATCTCGGAACACACATTGCGCGTCTACGTGGAAAGCGCACGTTTCAAACTGGGTGCGATGAACACAACCCATGCTGTCGCACGAGCGCTCAGCCGTGGTTTGATCGTCGTCTAAATCTACTGCCCGAAACCCGTAGCGCAACACTCTGCATTTGATGCAGCACTAATAAATAATATTATTGCGTTGACCGTGACGCTTCTCCTTGGTCAACTACGCGTAAGAATCGCGAAATATTAGCGATCTACCCGGAAAATGGGTGATGCCGATGGCTTAGGCCTGAAAGGCAAAGGGAGGAGAATTTTGGGGTACTTGTCTGAGGGCGCAGAGGGACTGCGTTCGGTTCCGGCTTTGTTGCACCGCAACGCGAAGGCTTTTGGCGACAGCCCGGCCTATCGCGAAAAGGAATTTGGGATCTGGCAAAGCTGGACCTGGGCCGAAGCTGCCGAGGAAATCGAAGCGCTGGCGCTCGGGCTGTTGAACCTTGGGGTCAACAAAGGCGATTACATCGCCATCATCGGTCGCAATCGTCCATCGCTGTACTGGTCGATGGTATCGGCTCAGATGGTAGGTGCAGTTCCGGTTCCGCTCTATCAGGACGCTGTGGCCGAAGAAATGGAATACGTGCTGAGCCATTGTGGGGCACGCTTCGTCATCGCCGCCGATCAGGAACAGGTCGACAAGGTCATCGAAATCCAGGATCAACTGCAACAGTTCGAGCATATGATCTACGTCGACCCACGGGGCCTGCGTAAATATGATCACGGCCAGTTGCACCAGTTCAGCCACGTACAGGAACAGGGCCGCGCAGCGCGGGATGAATTTGCACCGGAACTGGAACGCCGGCAGGCTGAGCTGGACTACGACAGCACCTGCGTGATGCTCTATACTTCGGGTACGACGGGCAAACCCAAGGGTGTGGTTCTTTCCAACCGCAACATCATCGAGAGTGGCAAGAGCAGTTCGGAATTCGACAATCTGCGCCGTGACGATGAGGTGTTGGCTTATCTGCCCATGGCTTGGGTGGGCGATTTCATCTTTTCCATCGGTCAGGCCTATTGGACAGGCTTTTGCGTGAATTGCCCGGAATCGGCGGATACACTGATGACCGATCTGCGCGAAATCGCCCCGAGCTACTACTTTGCTCCGCCCCGCGTGTTCGAGACACAGCTGACGCAGATCATGATCCGGATGGAAGATGCGAGCCCGCTCAAGCAGCGGATGTTCAAATACTTCATGGAACATGCGCGCAAGGTCGGGCCGGCTATTCTGGATGGGGAAAGTGTCAATGGGCTGGACCGTCTGAAATACCGTCTGGGCGAGTTTCTGGTCTACGGCCCGCTCAAGAATGCAATGGGGTTCTCAAAGGTGCGCGTGGGCTATACAGCCGGTGAAGCGATTGGCCCGGAAATCTTTGATTTCTATCGGTCTTTGGGCATCAACCTCAAACAGCTGTACGGTCAGACAGAGGCCTCGGTCTTTATCACCATCCAGCCGGATGGCGAGGTGCGTAGCGATACCGTGGGCGTTCCTGCACCGGGTGTCGAACTGCGTATCGCCGACAATGGTGAGGTGTACTACCGCTCGCCGGGAACATTTGTGGAGTACTACAAAAACGCCAAAAGCACCGCCGACACCAAGGACCCTGAAGGTTGGGTGGCCACGGGGGATGCGGGCTTTATCGAAGATGCGACCGGGCATCTGCGGATCATCGACCGGGCCAAGGATGTTGGCAAAATGGCTGATGGGGGCATGTTTGCACCCAAGTATGTTGAAAACAAACTGAAGTTTTATCCCAACATTCTGGAAGCCGTGGTCTTTGGCGCGGGCCGAGACCGCTGCACTGCCTTTATCAACATCGATCTGACGGCGGTTGGGAACTGGGCCGAACGCAACAACATTGCCTATGCGTCCTATCAGGAACTGGCGGGTCATCCGCAGGTTCTAGGAGCAATTCAGGAGCATATCGAAGCGGTCAACGAAAGCGTGGCACAGGATGAAATGCTATCCGGCTGTCAGGTCCACCGGTTCCTTGTTCTGCATAAGGAACTGGATGCGGACGACGGCGAGCTGACCCGCACCCGCAAAGTGCGCCGCAAGATCATCGGCGAGAAATTCGAAGATCTGGTGAACGCGCTCTATGACGGGTCCAATGAGATCTATACCGAGACCGAAGTGACCTATGAAGATGGTCGTAAGGGCAAGATCACCGCGACGCTGGAGATCCGCGACGCAAAGGTGGTGCCGGCGGGTCAAAGGATGGCAGCGGAATGACGGGCCGCTTGTTCTGCGAACATCGCCCCGCCCGCCATCCCGCAGGTGCTTTTGCGGGTGGGCCTGCAGCCTGTGAGGCGTGTGGTTCTATGCGTATTTTTCAAAAGAAGAAGCAGGGTGCGTGATGCTGGATACTAGCGAAGGGTACGTCACCGAAGACGGACGCCAGATTGGTGGCGTGTTGATGGAGATGCGTGACATTACCCTGAAGTTTGGCGGGGTAACCGCGATCAACGATATCTCTTTTGATATTCGGGAAGGGGAGATCCGCGCGATCATCGGACCCAATGGTGCCGGGAAGTCGTCGATGCTGAATATCATCAGCGGGTTTTACACACCGACTATTGGAGAGCTTTGGTACAAGGGGGCCAAGCGCCCGCCGATGAAGCCTTTTGAAGTGGCTCGCATGGGGGTGGCCCGGACGTTTCAGAACATCGCCCTTTTTGAAGGCATGAGCGTTCTGGACAACGTCATGACCGGGCGTCTGACCCATATGAAGGCCGGTGTTTTCAGTCAGGCGCTTTGGTGGGGCAAGGCGCGGGACGAAGAGATCGCGAACCGCGAAAAGGTCGAGAAAGTCATCGATTTTCTTGAGATCCAGAATATCCGGAAAACGCCGGTCGGCCGTCTGCCATACGGTCTCAAGAAGCGGGTCGAACTGGCGCGGGCGCTGGCCGCCGAGCCGTCGATCCTGCTGCTGGATGAGCCCATGGCGGGGATGAACGTCGAGGAAAAAGAGGACATGAGCCGCTTTATCCTCGATGTGAACGACGAATTCGGCACCACGATCGCCTTGATCGAGCACGACATGGGTGTCGTCATGGACCTGAGCGATCGCGTGGTCGTCATGGACTATGGCAAGAAGATCGGTGACGGCACACCAGATGAGGTGCGCGGAAATCAGGATGTGATCGACGCGTATCTGGGGGTATCGCACTGATGGAGCACAGTATTCACAAGACAATCACTGACGGTGCAGGGCGCGTGGACGCCGTTGCAAAGGGGGCGCCATGCTGAGCGATATCTTTATCAACCCGTTCGTGGACATGGTCGCCGCGCCGGATTTCCTGATGCAGGTGCTGTGGGAGGGACTTGTCTCGGGCATCCTCTATGCCCTGATTGCCTTGGGGTTCGTGTTGATCTTCCGCTCGTCGCGGATTTTCAATTTTGCGCAGGGCATCATGGTGGTGTTCGCGGCGCTGACGCTGGTGGGGCTGCATGCCTATGGGGTTCCCGCCTGGATCAGTGTCGCGCTGACGCTTGGGGTGATGTTCGTGCTTGCCGTCACGATCGAACGGGTCGTGCTTCGACCTCTGGTGGGGCAGCCTGATATCATTCTGTTCATGGCCACCATCGGGATCACGCTGTTTCTGATTGGCTTTGGCGAGACGATCTTTGGCGGTGAAAACAAACAGATGATCACGGCCGAACTGGGCATTCCCACTGGTGATACGGTGTTGGAGCCCTTTGGCGGGCTGTTGATCCTGCAACACCTGGACATCACCGTTGTGATCGTTGCGACACTGTTGGTTGGCGCATTGCTGGCGTTCCTGAATTACACGCGCATGGGCCGTGCGATCCGGGCGCTGGGGGATGATCACCAGGCGGCCCTGTCTGTGGGTATCAGCCTGCAGACAATCTGGGTTCTTGTCTGGTTCATTGCCGGCATCATCGCGTTGGTCACGGGCATTGCCTGGGGCGCGCGGGCGGGTGTCAGCTTTGCCCTTGAGGTCATTGCCTACAAAGCGTTGCCGGTTCTGATGTTGGGCGGGCTTGAATCTATCACGGGCGCAATCGTTGGCGGTTTGATGATCGGCATTCTTGAAAAGCTGTTCGAAATCTATTGGGGCCAACCATTGCTGGGCGGCAATACCGAGACATGGTTTGCCTTTGTCCTGGCGCTGGTGGTGTTGCTTTTCCGTCCGCAGGGTCTGTTTGGAGAACGCATCATCGAAAGGGTCTAGAGCAGCGCGGAGCGCGCTGCATTCGATGAACGAGTGGCAGTCTTGACTGCTGAGGGGAACACCGCAAATGGCAAAAATGATCGCAATTCTGAATGTCGTCGCATGGTCTGGCTTTTGGGCCTTTGGCTATCTTGCTTTGACGTCGGATGCCGGTGAAGCGGGCCGGATGGTGACCGCAGTTGCATTGGCAGCGGTCGGAGCCGGGCTCGGGATGTGGGCGTGGTTCTGGATCGTGAGGCATACCGAGCAGATTGGATATGCCAAGCCTTCGGCAAGCCGCGCACGCTATGAATTGGACGAGGGGCTGGGGGGCTGACATGAACACCAAGAGAAAAACTGGTACAGCCAGCAGGCCGACACCAAACAGCCGCCCCGAGACGGCCGATCTGGCCCGCGGAGCCAATGGTTTGGGCGAGGATACTGATGTGGACGAGATCGCGCGCGGCATTCTGACGGCCCAGATGCGGGTCATGAACACCATGATGCAGACTTCGGCTGATATGACTGCGACCGGACTTCGGGCCATGACGCAGTTCTGGACAATGGGTTTGCCGGGCAAACGCAGCGACAGCAAGGAACGGTTCAAATGATGTCACCGTTTTGTAGCAATAGACAGTCCGTGACACCGGCCGTTTGCCAGGTGGGCGAAACAGAGAAAACCAAAAGGGAGGCGCGCTAGTGCTTTACAGAACCGCAGGTCAGTTCAAGACCTCATACGAGGCCGATCAGGCGCTGTTCCCGGTCAAGCAGGATGCCTTTTTGCTGGGCATCATCATGTTGTTTGCCTTGGTGATCTTTCCTCTGACGGCCAGTGAATTTGCGTTTCAGACAATGCTCATTCCGGTGATGATCTATGCGCTGGCGGCGCTGGGTTTGAACATTCTGACGGGTTTTGCCGGCCAGCTGAGTCTGGGAACCGGGGCTTTCATGGGTGTCGGAGCCTATGCCTGCTACAAGATGGTTACCTTGATGCCTTGGATGAACCCGATCGTGGCTATCCTGCTGTCAGGCTTTTTCAGCGCCGGTGTCGGCGTGATGTTTGGCATCCCCAGTCTGCGGATCAAGGGCTTCTACCTTGCGATTGCCACGCTTGCGGCGCAGTTCTTTCTGGTCTGGCTCTTTGAGAAATGGGCCTGGCTCTACAACTACAACGCATCCGGTGCGATCCAGGTGCCCAACCTCGATATTTTTGGCGTTTACGTGACCGGGCCGCAGGCCGACAGCATGGTTCAGTACTATGTGGTGTTGGGCATCGTTGCGCTTATGACCATGCTTTGCATCAACCTGACACGCGGCACGCTGGGCCGGACGTGGAAGGCGACGCGTGACATGGATATCGCGGCGGAATTGATTGGCATCAACCTGATGAAGTCCAAACTGACCGCCTTTGCCATCTCCAGCTATATCGTCGGTGTGGCAGGCGCGCTGTATGTCTTCATGTGGAAGGGCGCAGCCGAGCCGAACCTGTTCGACATTCCGCTGTCGTTTCAGGTGCTCTTCATCGCGATTATCGGTGGATTGGGATCAGTGCTCGGTAACTATCTGGGGGCGATCCTGATTGTCGGCCTGCCGGTTGTTCTGAACCTGCTGCCGGGGGCTCTTGGGCTGTCGATCAGCTCTGCGATGGTCGAGCACCTGAACATCATGATCGTTGGTTCGCTGATCGTGTTTTTCCTGATCGTGGAGCCGCACGGGTTGAACCAGCTTTGGCGCCTGATCCGAGAAAAGCTTATCATCTGGCCCTTCCCGCACTAGGCTGGGGCCCAACAACAAGACCAATAACAACCAACAAACAGTGAAGAGATCCAAGGGAGGATACATATGAAACACTTCACCAAAATGGCCGCCGCCGCGCTGATCGCGGGTGTGACGGCAGGCGCCGCAATGGCGCAGGAGCTTTATGCTCCGAACCTCGCCTACCGCACCGGCCCCTTTGCCGCGACCGGTATCCCACTGATGAACGGTCAGGCAGACTATCTGACGATGCTGAACGCGCGCGACGGTGGTGTTGGCGGCATTCCCGTAAACGCCGAAGAATGCGAAACCGGCTATTCCACCGAAAAAGGTGTTGAGTGCTACGAGAAGACCAAGGGCAAGGCCATCGTGACCCAGCCGTGGTCGACCGGCATCACCCTGCAGGTTCTGCCCAAGACAAACGTGGACATGATCCCGATCCTTGCACCCGGCTACGGCTTTAGCCCGATGGCTGACGGCAAGGTCTTTCAGTGGGCGTTCAACACGCCGTCCGGTTACTGGGATGCCGCGGACATGATCATTCAGTACCTGTCCGGTCAGGGTGACCTGAAAGGCAAGAAGATTGCCTTCCTGCATCTCGACCACCCTTACGGCAAAGAGCCGCTTCCTCTGCTCGAAGCGAAATCCGGCGCGATGGGCTTTGAGCTGGTGCCGATTCCGGTTGGCCTGAAGGAAATGCAGAACCAGTCGGCTCAGTGGCTGCAGATTCGTCGCGAACGTCCTGACTACGTGGTCATGTGGGGCTGGGGCGCCATGAATGCGGGCGCAATCACCGAAGCCGTTAAAACCAAGTTCCCGATGGAGAACATGATTGGTGTCTGGTGGTCTGGCCACGATGCTGACCTCGCTATCGTTGGCGATGCCGGCAAAGGCTATAAGTCGATCAGCTGGTCCTTCCCGAACGCGGATGCGCCTGTCATGGCTGACATCAAGAAGCACGTGGTCGACGCGGGCCTGTCCAAGTCGAATGAGACCGAAATGCAGGGCGTCTTCTACAGCCGTGGCATCGTGATCTCTGCCATCCTCGCCGAAGGCATCGCAGCGGCGCAGGCAGAGTACGACACAGCCGAGATCAGCGCCGAGCAACTGCGCTGGGGTCTTGAGAACATCAACATGACTGAAGAGCGCATCAAGGAATTGGGCCTCGAAGGCATGGTGCCGCCATTTGCAACATCCTGCTCGAACCACACCGGTCACTCGGGTGGCTGGATGCTGGAATGGGACGGCGCACAGTTCGTAAAGGTCTCCGATCACCTCAAGCCTGACACCTCGGGTTATGCCGAGCTGATCAACACCAAGGCCGCGGAATACGCCGAGGCGAACGCACCTTGGCCAACCAACGATGCCTGCGAAGGCTAAGTGAACTATTCTCCGGCGGCGCTCTGTCGTCGCCGGAGGATTTGCGTATTTGGAAAAAGAAGAAGCAGCGGATGCCGTGAGAAACCGGCCAGTCTGCACAACAGGGACACTGCCCATGCTGGATGCTGCCAAGACCGATCAGGCACTGCTTGAAGTCAACAACATCGAGGTCATCTACAACCACGTGATCCTTGTGCTGAAAGGCGTGTCACTCAAGGTGGCGCAGGGCGGTGTGACCGCGCTGCTGGGAGGCAATGGCGCGGGCAAGACGACGACGTTGAAGGCGATTTCCAACCTGCTGCATTCCGAACGCGGTGAGGTCACCAAGGGCTCGATCCTCTACAAGGGCGAACGGGTACAGGATCTCGACCCGGCGGCGCTGGTCAAGCGCGGGGTGATCCAGGTGATGGAAGGACGCCATTGCTTTGAGCATCTGACCGTCGAAGAGAATTTGATGACCGGTGCCTACACGCGCAAAGACGGCAAAGGCGCCATCGAGGCCGATCTGGATATGGTTTATACCTATTTTCCACGCCTCAAGGAACGGCGCCGCTCGCAGGCCGGATACACATCCGGCGGCGAGCAGCAGATGACGGCCGTGGGACGGGCTCTGATGTCGCGCCCCGAAATGATCCTGCTGGACGAGCCGAGCATGGGGCTCGCGCCGCAGCTGGTGGAGCAGATCTTTGAGATCGTGAAGACCATTAATGAAAACGAAGGGGTCAGCTTCTTGCTGGCTGAACAGAATACAAATGTTGCGCTGCGCTATGCACATCAGGGCTACATTCTGGAAAACGGGCGCGTCGTGATGGAAGGCCCAGCAGCCGAATTGCGTGAAAACCCGGACGTCAAGGAATTCTACCTCGGCATGTCGGAAGAAGGCCGGAAGTCTTTCCGCGATGTGCGCAGCTACCGGCGCCGCAAGCGTTGGTTGGCATAACCCGGGGCAGCCCTGCTGTCTTCTTTGTGCTGAAAATATCCCGGGGAGTTTGAGGGGCAGGCCCCTCAAGGCCGACCTTGGGACCTTATCCATTCGCCCGCATAACTTGGAGGCCGCCATGACATCCTATTTTGACGATCTTGAAACGCGTTCGCAGGATGCGCGCGAAGCCGCGCAGCTTGTCGCGCTCAACACACAGCTTGCAAAGCATGGCATGGATGCTGTGGGTGACTTGTCGGGCCTCGCGGGCCTGCCCGTCCTGCGCAAGGCCGACCTCGTTGGACGTCAAAAGGCGCAACCACCATTTGGCGGTTTGCCGGTTTCCAACCTGTCACATGTTTTTCAAAGCCCCGGCCCGATCTACGAGCCCGGTGGCGCGAGCCATGACTGGTGGCGCATGGGCCGGTTTTTGCATGCAGTGGGGATCGGAGCCGGCGACATTGTGCAAAACTGTTTCGGTTATCACCTGACCCCGGCTGGCACGATTTTCGAATCCGGCGCCCGCGCGGTCGGGGCGGCGGTCTTGCCTGCAGGGACGGGGCAGACCGAACTGCAGGCGCAGGCGGCCCACGACATTGGCATCACGGCCTACGCGGGCACGCCGGATTATCTCAAGGTGATCCTCGAGAAGGCGGATGAAATGGGATTGAAGCTCGGGATCACGCGTGCGGCCGTCGGCGGTGGTGCGTTGTTCCCGTCGCTGCGCGACTGGTATGCAGATCGCGGCATAACCTGCCTTCAGTGCTATGCTACGGCCGACCTTGGAAACGTGGCATACGAAAGCCCGGCCATGGAAGGGATGATCATTGACGAACATGCCATTGTCGAGATCGTCACGCCCGGAACCGGCGAACCGGTTGAAGAAGGCGAGGTTGGCGAAGTTGTCGTCACCACGCTGAATCCTGATTACCCACTGGT
This sequence comes from Paracoccaceae bacterium, assembly GCA_020630695.1. Lineage (GTDB taxonomy): Bacteria > Pseudomonadota > Alphaproteobacteria > Rhodobacterales > Rhodobacteraceae > Thalassococcus_A > Thalassococcus_A lentus. The sequence goes on from JAHDIS010000047.1 coordinate 24,423, forward strand.
GCGCTTTGCGACGGGTGATCTGTCGGCCATGCTGCCGGGTATCAGTCCATGCGGTCGCACCAACGGCCGGATCAAAGGATGGATGGGGCGCGCCGATCAGACAACCAAGATCAAGGGTATGTTCGTGCGTCCGGAGCAGGTCGCGCAGTTGGTAGAGCGCCACCCCGAGATTGCCCGCGCCCGCGTCGTGGCCAGTCGTGAAGGCGAGATGGATGTGATGACTGTCCGGCTCGAAGCCGAAGGCGGCGATCTGTCGGCCTTCGAGGCCTCTGTGGCGGAAGTGTTGAAACTGCGTGGCACGGTTGAGGTGCTGCCGGTCGGCGGATTGCCGCGCGACGGGCTGGTTATTGAAGATCTGCGCAACTACGACTGATTTTCTCCCTATGGGCCAGCGCCGCTCTTGGCTAGGCTGGTGGTTTGACAGTTGGCTGTGTCCTGCCTGTTGGCGGGGGTTTGCCGTTGTTTGCTGACGGACTTGGGAGGAACAGGATGTTTTATGCGAAATCCGGGCGCGATGGCGCCATACGCGGACTGGCCGGGGTCAGTCTTGCGCTGGGCTTGGGCGGTGCGACTGCAGCTTTGGCCGAGGGCGATGCACTGGTCATCGGGAATTCAGGCTACGAAGGGCTTCAGCTGCTGACCGGTGCCTTCCAGATTGAGCGCACCTTGGAGAGGCTGGATAACCGCGGCTTTGAGACCGAGGTCGCACGGGACGGCGATTCCCGAGACATGCGGGTTTCATTCCTCAAGTTCGTTGAAGGGATCGACGCGGATACCGAAAGCCTCGTGGTCGTTCTCAGAGGGGCCTTTGTGCATGGCGCTTCTGATGCGTATCTGTTGCCGGTTGAACAGGATATTCCGGAGAACCCGGGGCGTATTCTGACAAGCTCGCTGTCGCTGGATTCTGTCATGACCGTTCTGGCGGCATATCCGGGCCGGGCCTTTCTGGTTTGGGGTGAAGAGGCGCACGACGCCGACTACGGCGCGTTTCTTGAGGTCGGGTTGGGCGATCTGGATATCCCTCAGGGTGTGACCGTGGTGCGCGGTCCGGGGGCAGATGTGATGCGGTTTGCCGCGACGGATATGCTGTCGCGGGGACGCCCCCTCAGCAGCACGGTGCGGCGCTACGAAATCGATCTACTTGGATATGCACCTAAGGATATCACCATTGTCCCCGCGCGCGATGACGCCGCTGCAGCGGGGCAGGCGGATGCTGACGCCGGAGAACAACAGCCCGATGCAGACGATTTGGCGGCTGCGGCCCGGGCAGCCGAAGCGGCGGACAATGCCGCGTGGCGGCTGGCCCAGCAGGCCGACACCCTCGTAGGGTATCGGACTTATCTGCAGGGACATCCGCAAGGACAGCACGCCGCTGCTGCACGCCAACGGATCAAGGCGATCGATGACGAGCCGTTCTATCAGGACCGCCGCACCGAAGAACGTCTGGAGCTGTCTCGAGATGCCCGGCGCGACATTCAACGCGATCTCACGATCCTGGGCTACAACACCCGTGGAATTGACGGGATCTTTGGCCGGGGCACACGGGGTGCCATCCAGAATTGGCAGCGTGCGATAACGGTCCGGGCGACGGGATATCTGACTGCGCCTCAAATCAACCGGCTGGATCGCGCGGCAACGGCGCGCGCGGCCGAGCTGGAAGAAGAAGCACGCCTGCGCCGCGAAGAACAGGAACGTCAGGACCGTGCCTTGTGGCGGCAGGTTCAGGCCGATCCTGAAGAGGCCGCTCTGCGCGAGTATCTGGAGCGCTACCCCGAGGGGATTTATGCGCAAGAAGCCCGTAGCTTGTTGGAGCAGATCGAAGCCCGCCGCGCCGAACGCGCGGCCCGTGCCGATCGCAACGATTGGCGTGCGGCACGCGAGGCCGACACCATCAGTGCCTATCGCAGCTATCTGGAAAAGCGTCCGGGCGGGGCGTTTCAGGCCGAGGCCAAAGCACGCATTCGCGAATTGGAGCGTGCGGCTGAGCAGGAACAGAATGCATCGCGTGCAAGTCAGGCCGAGCGTGCTTTGAACCTCAACCCCGTTGCCAAGCGTTTGGTCGAGGCCCGCCTGACCCAGCTGGGTCTCAAGCCCGGCGTGGTAGATGGCAATTTCGACCAGAACACGCGCCGTGCAATCCAAAAATATCAGCAGGCACGGGGTATCCGGGCGACCGGTTACCTGGATGAAGAAACCATCATTCGCCTGTTGGCGGGCGGTGTCGGAAACCGCTGATCGTCAACCGTCGGCAAACCGACAAATCGTCGTTTTCTAGGACCCGGTCTTGCTTGGCAGGATCGGGTCCAGCATTTCATCCAGCTTCGCCTTTTGGTGCAGGGTCAGCCGAACTGGCAAAGTCAGCACTTTCTGGCGGAACTCGTCAGGCAGACGCACCGCATCCTTTTCAGTGGTGACGAGCTGAGCGCCGATCATTTGCGCTTCCTTTTCCAAGCGGGTCATCAGGGCTGCGGTCAGGGGCTGGTGATCCTCCAGCGCCTCTGCACGCTTTATGTTGGCCCCGAGCGCGCGGAGCGTGGCAAAGAACTTTTCCGGATGGCCTATGCCCGCGAAGGCAAGTGCTGGCAGACCATCCCAGTCCATTCCGGTTTGCAAAGGCTCCAGCGACCCGGTCAAATGCGGTAGCGAAATCTGGTCCTTCCACGTCTCAGAGAACCGGGTTTGCGCGCCTTGTGATCCGATGGAAAGTACCAGATCGCCGCGCGCCATCCCGGCTGAAACCGGCTCGCGCAGAGGGCCTGATGGCATGCAGCGGCCGTTTCCGAACCCGGCGACGGCATCCACGACAATGATAGACAGATCCTTGAAAACACTCGGATTCTGAAAGCCGTCGTCCAGAATGATAGCCTGCGCTCCGGCGGCTTCTGCGGCTTTTGCGCCTGCGGCTCGGTCCTTGGCGACCCACGCCGCCGTAAAGGCCGCGATCAGCAGCGGTTCGTCGCCAACGTCTTCGGCACTGTGCACTGCCGGATCAACACGCACCGGGCCGGACAGGCGCCCGCCATACCCGCGTGAGACCACATGCGCCGTGATACCGCGGTCGGCCAGGTGTTGGACCAATGCGATGACGGTTGGCGTCTTTCCGGTTCCACCCGCGTTGATATTGCCCACGCAGATCACCGGGACCGAGGCGCGATGCGCCGCCGCGCGGTTTGCACGGCGGGCTGTCGCGGCAGCTGTCAGCGCCGCCAATGGGCTGAGAAGTCGGGCCCGAAGGCCGGGTTGATCAGGGGCATTTGACCAGAACCGAAGTGGCCGCATCAGACGCGCTCCTTCCGATCAAGCTCTTCGCAGATTTCGTTTACAACCTGATCCACCAGTGCTGCGCTGGCGGTTGCCACATCCCACCCCGCATGGGCCATGGCCGCGGCCTGATCCGGTGCTGTCAGATTGGTCAGCGCGCTGGCCAGAGAATCTGCGTCACGGACAATTCGGGCGGCGCCTGCCTCGACAAGTCTGGTGTATCCCGCAAGATGTCCGCCGACGTTTGGCCCGTACAAAATCGCAGTGCCCAGAGCAGCGGCTTCCATAGGGTCGTGACCGCCGTGACCGGCCACAAGAGATCCACCAAGAAAAGCCAAAGGCGCCAGACGGTACCACATCCCCAGTTCTTCGGGCCCTTCTGCCATCAGAACCATGGTGTTGTCGTCAAGCGTTTCGCCTGCATCCCAGTTCGCGCAGCGCATCTGCTCGGCTTCGACAGCCCGGGCGATTGCTGGTGCCTCTGCCTCGTCATGCGGCACGATGATCAGCAGCAATCGATGGGCCATGCGTACGGCGCGTCTGTGGGCTCTTAGAATGTCGTTCACTTCGGCAGCGCGCAGGCGTGCAGCCAGCCACACCGGGCGGCCGCC
>JAHDIS010000047.1:28394-34943 GCA_020630695.1 Paracoccaceae bacterium
AGTGCAACCAATTGCGCACCCTGTTCCCGCAGGCTGTGCAGGAGCGCCGGGCGCAGTGATTTCTGGCCGACCCACAGCACGATGTCCGGGCGCAGCGCGGCGGCGAATTCTTCGCAGGCGCTGGCCCGCTCGGGCGGCAGATCTGCGCCAGTCATGGCAGTGTCTGCGGCATGGGCGGCGGCACTGCCGAAAAGGATTACCTGGATTTCTGGCCGTTGGTACAAAAGCCGCGAGCAAAGCGCCGCGAGCGCATGACCCTGCGACGGCGTTTCGCCATAGGCCATGACCACTGGCCCCGATCCACGATCCGGCAGCAATGGGGGGTGTTCAGCCGGCGCTTGGGCGCCACGCGCAAAGGTCAGGTAGGCTGACAGGCTCAGCGCGCGGCGGCTCATGATATTAGCCCAGTTCCTCGGTCGAGGACGCGGCGGCCTCTTCGTCGCGCAGGCGATGCAGATGGGCGATGAAATACCGCATATGGGCGTTGTCGACCGTGCGCTGGGCTTCGGCCTTCCATGCGTTGAAGGCCGATTCATAGTCCGGGAAGATGCCGACAACGTGGATGTCGTCCACGTCGCGAAAGACAGTTTTGGTGGGGTCTTCCAGCTCGCCGCCAAAGACCAGATGAAGCCGTTGCATGGCATATTCCTTTAATAGAAGCCGTTTGAGCCGGAGCCTACCTTATGGCGGTGCGGCGTCAAGCAAAGCCCCGGCGATCAGGGGCGGCCAGAGTTCTGATTTTTGGATTAGCCTCAAAAAGGGTACCGATACGACCCGGGGCAAATCGGTTCAGGCCATGATGTCCAGAATGCGTTCCGGGGGACGCCCGATTGCGGCCTTGTCACCGGCAATCAGCACTGGCCGTTCGATCAATTTGGGCGCTTTGGCCATGGCAGCGAACAGTGCGTCGTCGGGCATGTCGCGGGTCAGTCCCATCTCTTTGAACACGGCCTCTTTCGGGCGCATCATCGCGATAACGGGCCCTCCCAGCTTGGCATGCAGGGCGCGCAGCTCCTCTTGGTCCGGAGCATCATCCAGATAGCGCCGAACTGAAAATTCTACCCCTTGCTCTTCGAGCAGAGCCAAAGCCTGCCGGGATTTGGTGCATCGTGGGTTGTGCCACAGGATCATAGCCAGTCCTTTCGTCCACTGCCGACAGCATCTGCAACCGACTGAAACCCATCACGAGCCAGCAGTGCGTCCAGTCCATCGGTGATCTCTTTCACCAAGGAGATGCCTCCGTAAACAAGCGCGGTATAAAGCTGAACGACCGACGCGCCTGCGCGAATTTTCTGATAGGCCTGTTCGGCTGACCCCACGCCGCCCACGCCGATCAGGGGCAGGTCGCCATTGGTCAGATCGGACAAGTGCGCCAGAACGCGGGTTGAGCGTTCAAACAATGGCTGGCCCGAAAGCCCGCCTGCCTGCCCTTTGTGTTTGCTGTGCAGGCCATCGCGGGACAGGGTTGTGTTGGTCGCGATCACGCCGGCCACGCCTGAGCTGAGTGCGACCTCTGCCACGTCCGCCAGGCCAGCGGCGTCGAGGTCCGGGGCGATTTTCAGAAAAACCGGGATCGGTTTCGCAAGGCCGCTGTTCGAGTCCATGACCCCAGCCAGCAAGGCCGATAGTGCGTCTTTGCCCTGCAAGTCACGCAGTTTTTCGGTGTTGGGTGAACTGACATTGACCGTGGCAAAATCCAGATGCGCGCCGCAATGTGCCAACACTTGCGCAAAGTCGCGGGCGCGGTCATCTGATGTCTTGTTTGCCCCGAGGTTCAGTCCGAGGATCATGTTTGCCGGCCGTTTGGCCAGCCGGTCGCCAATGGCAACCATGCCCTCATTGTTAAAGCCAAAGCGATTGATGGCGGCTTTGTCTTCGGTGAGCCGGAACAAACGCGGCTTTGGGTTGCCCGGCTGCGGATAGGGTGTTGCTGCCCCCACCTCAACAAAGCCGAAACCCGATTTGGACAATCCATCCAGTGCCTCGGCGTTTTTGTCGAAACCGGCGGCCAGACCCACGGGGTTGGGCAGCTCCAGTCCAGCGATCTGACAGCGCAACCGATCGGATGTCATTGTGCCTGCGCTGGGGGACAGTCCCAGCCGCAGTGCGCGCAGAGCAAGGCCGTGGGCTTGTTCGGGATCAGTTTTTTGCAGCAGGGCAAGACCTGCGCGTTCAATGAGCTTCATCCGAAGACATCTCCTGCATCGGTGGGCGCGCAGCGGATCAGGCGCGATGTTTCAACCGCGGCCTGACGGTGCACCACGGCAATTGCATAGTCAGGATCCTTGACCATCGCCATGAAGGCATGCGCCGAAGGATAGCGGGCGATAAATACGTGGTCCCATGCTTCGTCCACAGGGCCAATCAGCCCGCATCGCCAGTTGCCCCGCCACAGGATCGAGCCGCCAACCCGCCGCAGAACCGGGCCGCTGTGCGTGCCGTAGTTCGCATAGGCCTGCTCGCCCGTCAGTCCCGCATTTGCAAGGGCGTGCTCGGCTGGATAGGCGGCACGGTCACGCAGGCGGACAAGGTTTAGCATTTCGCAAGGCTCATCACGGTCCAGGCCCTTGAACAGCTCAAACTGCACGCGGGTTGGATCGACGAAGGCTTCGGTCATGCGATGTTTTCAGGAAAGCTATGCTCGCCGTCCGGCCCCAAAGGCAGGGGCTGGGCCCAAGTCACGTCAGCCAGACGCAGCGGACCATACAAGTGCGGGAACAACTGACCGCCACGGCTTTCTTCCCATTTCAGGCCGTCACCCATCCGGTCGGTTTCCAACGCGGCAAGCATCAGGCCCTCGGCCCCTGCAAAATGCTTGGCCGCTGTTTCGCGCGCCTGATCAGCGGTCGAAAAATGGATATAGCCGTCAGCCACATCAATCGGTGCGCCTGCGGTTTCCCCTTTGGCGCGCAATTCGGCCCATTCGTCGGCCCGCAGAATTTTGTAGATTTCCATGCCGCGTGGTTTGCAACGCCCCCGCACGAGGGTCAAGTGATCTAAGGCGTGACCGAGATGTTCCGGAGCGCAATCGCATGGTCAAAAGCGGTGCCAGCCTGCACATCGGAAACCAAGGTCATCAAGGCGTCCTGCCCGTATGTCGTTGCAATATGCGAGGCCAGGAAACCGGCAGAGCCATAGGCCTCGCGCCAGTTTTCCTGCGTCACCAGTGACTTCCAGTCATACAGTGTTTTGGCCTTCAGCACCCATTGTGCGTCTGCCAATGTGCCGGGCGTGCGATAACGGGAATCTGGCGATAAATGCACGGCCAGTCCTTCATCAAACCAATGCGGAAAGCGGGGGTTCCAAAGATCGGAAATCGCATAGTTCTGATGAAGCGCAATGTGGCTGAATTCATGCCCCAGCACGTCCGCGTTCACACCTTCTGGCCCCAGCAAAACGAGATGGCGACCATAGGCCAACCCAGCCGTATAGAGACCAAACCGATCCGCGCAGGCCTGATGGTGGCAAAAAATGATGCGCGGGTGTCGGAACGCGCCGTGAAACGCTTCTGCGCGTTGCGCAGCGGTCTCTACAATTCGGTGCAGATCAGCCTGCCGCGTCTGATCATCTGTCCAGATGCCCGGCGCGACATTGTGCAGACCGGCCCAACGGGGCCAGAGGGCGTGTTGCGGTCCGGGTAAAACAGCCGCCGCAAGCGCGGCAAGGCCGATCAACGCCAGCAAAGACAAGGACAAAACGCGTCTCATGCACACGATTTAGGAACGCGGCGCATTCTGACCAAGGGCTCTGGCCATGTTGCCTGTGTTTCGGGCTGTCATCGCTCTGTTACGCGCGACAGTGTATTTGCCCCAGCGTAGCCTTTGACTCGGACGCTGGGCCGAGTCACCATCGGCACATAAATCACATGACAGAGAGGATTCCCGATGTCTGCTCGCCTTCTTTCCGGAGCTGCTGCCCTTGCCCTGACGGCCGGTGCCGCCAGCGCTGATTACACGTTGCACATTATTCACGTAAACGATCTGCACAGCCGGATCGAACCCATCAATAAATATGACTCTACCTGCAAAGCCGAAGACAATGCCGAGGGCAAATGCTTTGGCGGTGTTGCTCGTGTTGCGACCAAAATTGCCGAACTGCGCGCCGAACTGGCCGGACAGAACGTTCTCGTTCTGGATGCCGGTGACCAGTATCAGGGCTCATTGATGTATACGACCTACAAGGGTGATGCCGAAATCGAGTTCATGCAGCAAATCGGCTTTGACGCCATGGCCGTGGGCAACCACGAATTTGACGATGGTGACGAAGGTCTGGCCAAACTGGCAGACGGTGTGTCGTTCCCGGTGATTTCCGGCAACATCAATGTTTCGGGATCCAATGTTCTGGCGGGCAAGATCGATGACCACCTCGTACTTGAGGTCGGCGGCGAAAAGATTGGTATCGTTTCGGCGCTTGCCGTGGATACCGTGGAAACATCCAGCCCGTCCGAAGCCGTGATCTTTTCCGACGAAATCGAAAGTCTGCAACAGGATGTTGCGGTTTTGACCGAACAGGGCGTGACCAAGATCATCGCGCTGAACCACGTGGGTGTGGGCAAGGATATGGCCATTGCGGCCGCGGTTGACGGCCTCGACGCTGTGGTGGGCGGGCATTCGCACACCAAGTTTTCGAACACCGAAGAAGGCGCCATGGCCTATCCGACAATGGTCGACGGTGTGCCGGTGGTTCAGGCCTACGCTTATTCGAAATATGTGGGTCATCTGACGCTGACATTTGACGATGCGGGCAACGTCACAGAAGCCTCTGGCGACACCATCCTGCTGGACGCTTCGGTTGCAGAAGACGAAGGCATCGTTGCACGGGTCGCAGAGCTGGCCGGTCCGATCGAAGAGATGAAAACGCGCGTTGTCGCTGAGGCGGGTGCAGCGATTGAGGGCGACCGCTCGGTTTGCCGCGCGATGGAATGCGCAATGGGCAACCTGGTTGCAGACGCCATGCTGGACCGTGTGAAAGATCAGGGCGTCGAGATTGCCATCCAGAACGGCGGCGGTCTGCGGGCATCCATCGATGCGGGCGAAGTGACCATGGGCGAAGTGCTGACGGTTCTGCCGTTCCAGAACACGCTTTCCACTTTCCAGGTGACCGGCGCCACGATCGTGGCCGCGCTGGAAAATGGCGTCAGCCAGATGGAAGAGGGCGCAGGCCGCTTCCCGCAGGTGGCGGGTATGTCCTACACCGTTGATCCTGCTGCCGAGGCAGGCAGCCGTATCTCGGGCGTTATGGTTGGTGGCGCGCCGATTGAGATGGACAAGGTCTATGGCGTTGTCAGCAACAACTACGTCCGCAACGGCGGCGACGGTTACAAGATGTTCCGTGACGCTGAAAACGCTTATGACTACGGCCCCGATCTGGCAGACGTGACGGCTGAATACATCGCAGCCAACGCGCCTTACACGCCGTACACCGATGGCCGGATCACTGTGAAGTAATCGGCACTATCCCAAGAACAGCGAAGGGCGGGCCATAGGACCCGCCCTTTTTCTTTGATCGTCAGGCTGACTGATTGTTTGGGTCAGTCGCTAAGATCGTCATACACATCCAGCGCCTTGGCAGCATACATCAGCCCGGGACCGCCACCCATCTGAATACAGGTCGCAAGCACCTCGGCCACCTCTTCACGGGTGGCCCCAAGGCGGATCAGTGCTTCGGTGTGGAACAGGATGCACGGCTCGCAGCGCGTTGCCACGGCGATCCCAAGCGCCACATATTCCTTTTCCTTGAAGCTGAGCGCGCCATCTTGCTTGACGGTTTTGCCCAAAGCTCCAAACGCCGACGTGGTTTCCGGGATAATCTTGTTCAGGCTTTTCAGTTGGCCTTTTGTGTCATCCAGTCTGTCTTTCCAGCTCATGTCGTTTCCTTGCGATGTGTTTGCGCATTCATCACAAGTTTTGGCGCGAGGGTCTTTGAGGCAGATCAGGTTATCGACCCGCGGCTTGCTCAAATAGAAACAGGCCGGCGACGTTGTAAGTCACCGGCCTGTCTGAAAGATTTTGTGTGCTTGCGCGGGCTGTCAGCCCAGCAGGCGTCGTGCGATGACCTGTGCTTGGATTTCTGCGGCACCTTCAAAGATATTCAGGATGCGTGCGTCGCACAGAATGCGGCTGACGCTGTATTCCAAGGCAAAGCCGTTGCCACCGTGGATCTGCAGGGCGTTATCCGCTGCAGCCCAGGCCACGCGGGCGCCGAGCAGTTTGGCCATGCCGGCCTCAAGATCGCAGCGGCGGCCTTCGTCCTTTTCGCGGGCGCTGAAGTAGGTCAGCTGGCGCGCGATCATGATTTCCACGGCCATCATGGCCAGCTTGCCAGACACACGCGGGAAGGCGATCAGCGATTTGCCGAATTGCTTGCGGTCCTGTGCGTATTGCATGCCGACGTCCAGTGCCGACTGGGCAACGCCGATGGCGCGTGCTGCGGTTTGAATGCGGGCGGATTCAAATGTTTCCATCAGTTGCTTGAAACCTTTGCCTTCTTCGCCGCCCAGCAGGTTTTCACCCTTCACTTTGAAATCATCAAAGTTGACGGTGTATTCCT
>JAHDIS010000048.1 GCA_020630695.1 Paracoccaceae bacterium
CTTTTCGCCGAAGGAATGAACAACTGAGGGAGGCTCGCATGGCGCGCACAGTCATCATCGAAGAACACGGCGGCGCAGATGCGCTGGCGCTGGTTGACCGGCCGGTGGGAGAGCCGGGACAGGGCGAAGTGCGCATCGCGCACAAGGCCTGCGGTCTGAACTTTATCGATGTGTATCAGCGCAGCGGGCTTTATCCACTCCAGATGCCTGCAGCTCTGGGGATGGAAGCCTCCGGCGTGATCGAGGCTGTGGGAGAAGGCGTGAAACACCTGTCCGTGGGCGACAGGGCGGCCTATGCCTCCATGCCGCCCGGGGCCTATTGCGAAGCGCGGGTGATGCCTGCCGCGCAGGTGTGCAAGCTTCCCGATGAGATCAGTTTTGAGCAGGGCGCCGCCATGATGCTCAAGGGACTGACGGTTCAGTACCTTTTTCATCGCACCACACCACTGAAGGCGGGCGATACCGTTTTGTTTCATGCAGCGGCCGGCGGAGTTGGATTGATCGCCTGCCAGTGGGCCCGGTCTGAGGGAATTCGACTGATCGGAACTGCGGGTACTGATGAAAAATGCGCTCTGGCGCTCGCTCATGGGGCGGACGCCTGCATCAACTATCGCACTGAAGACTGGGCCGCCCGTGTGCAGGAGCTGACAGATGGCGCGGGTGTGGATGCGGTTATGGATGCGGTTGGTGCAGACACCTTTGAAGGATCGCTGGACAGTTTGAAGCCCTTGGGTATGATGATTTCCTTTGGAAACGCATCAGGCCCTGTGCCGCCATTTAATATTGGTCTGCTGGGCCCGAAGGGCTCACTCAAGATCACCCGCCCAACACTGTTCACACATATTGCGGATCATCAGGCATGTCAGGATATGGCGGCGATGTTGTTCGACAAGGTCCAGTCCGGGGCGGTTGAGATCAAGATATCGCAACGGTTTGCCCTTGAAGACGTAGCCGAGGCGCATCGGGCGCTCGAGGCGCGCAAGACCACCGGGCAGACCATTTTGACGCTTTGACGCGAACGGCGCTGTTTCGGCGGGGCCGAAATGCGCCCCGCCCACCGTCCCAGAATCCGCCGCCTACGCGTGCCAGTCGAAAAAGCCAGGACCGGCTGCGGCCAGAAGCCGTTCGGCCAGCGCTTTTCCCATGTCCGGGCCATCTGCAATAGCGCCGCTGATTTCATCAGCATGCGAGGCCGAGCCGTCGGGTCGCAGCACTTCACCGCGCAGGCGCAGGCCTTCGGATGAGAACTCTGCCAATCCGGCGATGGGCGTTTCGCACGAGCCGTCCAGCGCAAAGAGGAAAGCCCGTTCCGCAGCCAGCCGCTGACCGGTTTCAAGATCGTGAATCGCACCAAGCATTTCTGCGCAGCGGTCATCGGAGATCCGTCTTTCGATGCCGATGGCGCCCTGTGCGATTGCCGGCAGCATGTCGTTTGTGTCGATTGCGTGTTTCGGCACTTCGTCCATGTGCATCCGGTTGAGCCCGGCCATGGCGAGGAAGGTTGCTCGGGCCACGCCTTCGTTCAGCTTTTTCAAACGCGTTTGGACATTGCCACGAAACTCTACGACCTGAAGATCAGGGCGGCGATTGAGCAACTGCGCACGGCGGCGCAGTGACGAAGAGCCCACTGTTGCCCCCTGTGGCAGATCGTGGAGGGATGAAAACTCGGGGCTGATAAAGGCATCCCGTACATCTTCGCGAGGCAGGTAACAGTCCAGCACCAACCCGTCAGGCTGCACGGTCGGCATGTCTTTCATCGAATGCACGGCGATATCAATCGCGCCCGACAGCATGGCTTCTTCGATTTCCTTGGTGAACAGGCCCTTGTTTCCGATTTCCTTCAGCGGGCGATCGGCATCAATCAGGCTGCGGTCGTCACCTGTGGTCTTGATCACGACGATCTCAAAGGCCTCGGGGGGCAGGTCAAAAGCAGTGCCAAGCCGGGCGCGGGTCTCATGGGCTTGCGCCAATGCAAGCGGTGAACCGCGGGTTCCGATCTTGAGCGGAGAGTCGGGAGTGGGGAGTTGAAGCGTCATGTCTCAAGGTTTAGACGTGTCAACTTGCCCTGACAATGCCCTCTGTCTTGACATAGCGCTTCTGAGAGGCAACGCAGGGGGAAGGACAAAAGGAATGCCCCATGACCAAGACGATTTTGCGTGCCCTTGCTGGTGAAACTCTGCCGACACCGCCCATCTGGATGATGCGGCAGGCAGGCCGATATTTGCCTGAGTACCGGGCGACGCGCGCCGAAGCCGGTGATTTCCTGTCTTTGTGCTACAACCCCGAACTGGCCGCCGAAGTGACCTTGCAGCCAATCCGGCGATATGGGTTTGATGCGGCTATCCTGTTTGCCGATATTTTGCTTTTGCCTCAGGCGCTTGGCGTCGATCTTTGGTTTGTGACGGGCGAAGGCCCGCGCATGACCACGGTCACCACGGATGCTGAATTCGATAAATTGGGTCGGGGTGACATGATTCATGACACGCTGAATCCGGTCTATGAGACCGTTCGGATCCTGTCGCGCGAGCTGCCCAAGGAAACCACGCTGATCGGGTTTGCGGGCGCGCCGTGGACCGTCGCCACCTACATGATTGCGGGGCAGGGCACCAAGGATCAGGGACCGGCACATGCGCTGAAAGCAGAGAACAGGGTGCTTTTTGAAAAGTTGATCGACAGGTTGACAGAATCGACCATTGATTACCTGTCCAAGCAGGTTGAGGCCGGGGCCGAAGTGGTCAAGATCTTTGACAGTTGGGCAGGAAGTCTCAAAGGCGAGGACTTTGAACGCTATGCTCTGGAACCCGCGCGGATCATCACCAAAGAGATGAAGGCGCGTTTCCCGGATCTGCCCGTAATCGCGTTCCCGCGTCAGGCCGGTGACAAATACGTAGGCTTCCATGCGGCGACAGGCGCCGATTGCGTGGCTCTGGACGACAGTGTGACCCCGGAATGGGCGGCGCAGAATGTGCAGCCTGGTGGCTGTGTTCAGGGCAACCTTGCTTCGTCGCATATGGTGACAGGCGGCGATGCCTTGGTTAGCGAAACACGGCGCGTGGTGCAGGCGTTTTCAAAAGGACCGCATATTTTCAACCTTGGCCATGGAATTACGCCCGATGCGGATCCGGAGAACGTCAAGTTGATGATCGACACGGTTCGGGAAACAGCCTGACCGGAAATTGCGATCGGCTTTGCGGTATCGCCAGACAAAACAAGGCTTCGGCAGGCGCGGGCCTGCCGAAGGTCTGAGTGGCACAGGTTACCAGTGCTGACGCGCGCTACGCTCTGCCATCAACAGGGCGCGTTCACGGGCCATGCAGGCGTGGAACAGCGCTTCGGGCAATTGTTTGCAGGTCCGGATGGCGTCACGCAGGTCGCGGTTTGACGGCTGATGCGGTTCGTGCAGTTGCGAATAGCCGGGATGTTGGCGGACCGTTGGCATCTTGCGCTTTGACAAATAGGCTGAATGCGCCCAGCCGACGTGGCCTGACACGTGGCGAACAAAGAACCATTTGCCCTTTTTACCAAGCACTTTGACCTTGCTGCCCTGCATCATTTTCATGATCACGGGATGATGTTTTCCCGCTCCACGTCGCAGGTTCAGAGCGCCGTAGGCCGGGGCATGCACCCACATGGTATATTCAACGGCATCCGGTTTTGGTGGCAGGTGCTTGATCGGATGTGGTTTGTGCTTGGACAGCCATCCGCTGTGCGCCCAGCCAATTGTACCGTGGGCGTTCTGCAACTTAACCCACTTGCCCGGCGCGTGCAGAACATGAACTTTGCTGCGGTGGGGCATCTTGTCGATCACATGATAGGCCGTGCCGGGACCGGTCCGCAGATTGAGAAATCCATCTTTGGGGGCATTGACCCATGCCTGGGTTGCAGCAGCAGCGCTGCCTATGAAAATGGCAAATAAGAAGGTGAAAAGACGAAGCATGGCGATTCCTTTCGAGCAGTTCGAAAATTCATGCTCAAAAGGTGCGCCCTTTCGCCGTTGATATACAATATCAGCCGGAAAAGTGATTTGATTACAGAGTATTGGGGTTGACCGCGGTTTTCCTAAACCTGTTCGACTGTCACGCCATCCTGCTCGTGAAACGCAAGGTAGCCCGCGATTGCGGCGACATCGTCCTTGGGCGACTCGTATGACCAGACAGCGTTTTCATATGTCTTGGACTTGGCAACGATCGAATAATAGCTGGCCGTACCCTTGTGCGAGCACTCTGTCGTCTTGTCTGACGAATCCAGAAAGGCCATCGCAATATCATCACGGGGAAAGTAGATGACTGCGGGCAAGTTCCCCTCGTTCAGTTCAAGCGCGCCATTGGTTTCGCCAATAACGGCCCCGCCGGCCCGGATTGTCCATGAGCCGCCTGCAGGTGTGATCGTGATCGTTGTGCTCATAACGTCCCCCTTCGTCTGTACCACCCTTTTGACAAAAGGGATGTAACGCGAACGTGTCAAATAGCGCGGCAGGCGTTCAAAAGCCAGTCTTGTGTAGCCTCATCCAGCAAGGGCGCGACCATTTTGAGCACCTGAGCATGGTAATCGTTCAGCCAGTCACGCTCCTGCGGGGTCATCAAATCGGGGTCTACAAGGGTCAGATCGATGGGAACCCAGGTCAAGGTTTCAAAGCTCAGCATCTCTGAAACGGTCTGGCCAGGCAGGGCGCTGGCTGCTTCGACCGCGATCAGGTTTTCGATGCGAATACCAAAGGCGCCCTCCTTATAAAAACCGGGCTCATTGGACAGGATCATACCGGCTTCCAAAGGCACGGTTCCGGAGCTGGCGATACGGGCGGGGCCTTCGTGGACAGACAGGTAACTGCCAACGCCGTGGCCGGTGCCATGGCCATAGTCCATTCCGGCCTCCCACAGGGCGGCGCGGGCAAAGGGATCAATGTCCCGCCCTGCCATTCCTTTGGGAAACCGCAGCCGTGAAATTGCGATCATTCCCTTGAGGACCCGGGTAAAGGCTGCGCGTTCGGTGCCACCGGCGGTGCCGATGGCAACGGTACGGGTGATGTCAGTGGTGCCATCAACATATTGGCCGCCGCTATCCACCAAAAGCAGCTCGTTTTCCCGAAGTTTGCGGTTTGTCTTGTCCGTCACCCGGTAGTGAACAATGGCACCGTTGGGACCAGAGCCTGAGATCGTCTCAAAACTGATGTCTCTGAGCGCATTGGTTGCACGGCGTTCCTCTTCCAAGCGCGTGACCACGTCGATTTCGGTCAATTCGCCCGGCGCGGTCTGATCCAGCCAAGCAAGAAACCGGACCATGGCCGCCGCATCCCGCAAATGCGCAGCGCGTGCGCCCGCCAGTTCTGCGGCGTTTTTGCGGGCTTTGGGCAGCGCGCAAGGGTCGGGCGCTTCGATGGGATCATGGGGCAAAGCCTCGGCAACTGCGACCGGGCAACTGGCCGGATCAATCATCGCGGGGCCTGAGAGGTCCGCCAGATCGGGCAAGAACGCATCGGGCGCTTTCACTTGGACCGATGGGCCAAAGTGATCGCCCAGACCTTCCAGTTTGCCAGCGTCCATATAAAGCGTAACGCGCGCATCGTTGTGCAACAGCGCAAACCCATGTGGCACAGGGTTGCGTGGAATGTCACTGCCGCGAATGTTCAGCAGCCAGGCAATGCTGTCAGGCAAGGTCAGAACGGCACAATGCGCCGGGCCTATGTCTTTGGCCAGCCGGGCGATCTTGCTTTCATGGGGTTCGCCCGCCAGATCCACCGGCTGCGCAAAGACAGCACCAGCAGGGGCAGGGGGCTGATTTGACCAGACTTCATCCACCAGATTGGCGCAGGCTTGCAGTGCAATCTCTGGCGCGTTCTTGGCCAGTGCCTTTTCGAGTGTGCGGCGCTGTGAAAGGCTCAGAAGCCATGGGTCAAACCCAACCCTTCCGGATTGCAGAGCAGAGGCGATCCAGTCGCCCAAGGAAACCTCGGGCCAATCGACAGGTTCATAGCAATCGGCGACCTGTGCCTTGACCTGAACGCGATAGCGGCTGTCGACAAAGACACCTGCGCGATCCTGCAGCGCAACGCACCAGCCCGCCGATCCTGTGAAGCCCGTCAGCCAGGACAGCCGTTCATCATGGGGCGCCACGTATTCGCCTTGGTGGGCATCCGCGCGTGGCACAAGAAAACCGTCCAGACCCTGCGCCTTCATTGCTGCACGCAAGGATTGCAGGCGCGCAGGCCCTTGTTCGGGCGATGCGGTTTCTTGAAACGTCTGGAACATGGGGCCTCTCCGGTTGCGCGCGTTTTATTGATAGCGGTTTGTCACAAACTGGCCAGTGGGTCTGACAAAAAACACTTGGCGATGGCCGTCGCCGGAGTCATGGTTTGCCGCGTTAACGTGTTGAAGGTGGCGACAAAATGAGCGAGTGGATTACGCCGCAGAATCTGGTGCTTGCGGCCGGGGCCTGCTTCGTTGCGGGCTATCTTGTCATCAACCAGATGCTGCTCAGGTTGCTGCTGTTCATGGGGTCCGCCCTGTACCTGTGGTACTATTTTGTAGCGGCTGAGCAGCCCCTTTGGGATGCCATCGCCATGTCGGCCTTGATGCTGGCCGCCAATATAGTCGGGTTCATTGGTCTGTGGCTGCAGCATTCGGTCTGGATCATACCGAAAAAACACCGCGACCTTTATGACCGCTTTAACGCTTTGCCGCCGGGTGATTTCAAGGATCTGATGAATCAGGCATATCGGGAACACTACGAAACCGAAGTGCAGATCACCCAAGAGGGCGCCGCCGTGGACAGACTGTACTACGTTATCACCGGCGCCCTGAGCATTGAAAAGCAAGGGGAACGGTTTCGCATGCCTGCGGGCGTCTTCGTCGGTGAGGTGGCCTACATGACCGGGATGAAGTCATCGGCATCCACGTGGCTGAGCGCGGGATCAGACGTGTTGGTCTGGGATGTGCAAAACCTGCGCCGCCGGTCCGAGCGCAAGGCGCGTTTCAAGCTGGCACTCGAAGCCATGCTGTCCAAGGATCTCGCCATGAAGGTTGCCTATGCAGTTGCTCCGGCTGCAACTCAAACGCCAGAAGCTATCGCGGCGCGCGAACGGTCTGCATAGTCCACAAGACGGGCCGTCAAAGCGCGTTCAGGATGCGCGCTTCATACCCATGACGCGCGCGCGTGCGCGTGGATCGCTGTCAAACAGCGAAGCCAGCTGTTCGGTCATCGCGCCCGCCAGCTGTTCAACATCCGTAATGGTCACCGCGCGCTCATAGTAGCGGGTCACATCATGGCCGATCCCGATGGCCAGCAACTCGACCTGTTTGCGCCGTTCGACCATGTCGATTACATCGCGCAGGTGCTTTTCCAGATAATTGGCCGGGTTTACCGACAAGGTGCTGTCATCAACCGGAGCGCCGTCAGAAATCACCATCAGGATTTTGCGGGCCTCGTGGCGCATGACCATCCGCCGGTGCGCCCATTCGAGCGCTTCGCCGTCAATATTTTCCTTGAGCAGACCTTCTTTCATCATCAAGCCAAGATTATCACGTGTCCGTCGCCACGGGGCGTCTGCGGATTTGTAGATGATGTGACGCAAATCATTCAGGCGGCCTGGTTGCTGTTCACGCCCTTCGTTCAACCACGTCTCGCGCGCCATCCCGCCTTTCCACGCCTTGGTCGTAAAACCAAGAATTTCCACTTTGACCGAGCACCGTTCCAGCGTGCGTGCCAAAACGTCGGCGCAAATCGCCGCAATGGAAATGGGACGTCCGCGCATCGATCCGGAATTGTCGAGCAGCAAGGTCACGACTGTGTCACGGAACTCGGTGTCTTTTTCCACTTTGAAAGACAATGGTGTCGTGGGGTTGGCGACGACACGGGCAAGGCGTCCGGCATCCAGAATACCTTCCTCGCGATCAAACTCCCAAGACCGGTTCTGCTGGGCCTGAAGCCGCCGTTGCAGCTTGTTGGCAAGACGCGATACGGCGCCCTTGAGCGGTTCAAGCTGCTGGTCCAGATAGGCCCGCAAACGCTCCAACTCAACAGGCTCTGCAAGGTCTTCGGCAGCGATCTCTTCATCATGTTCGGTGCTGTAGACCGTGTATTCCGGGTCCGCCTCAGAGATCGGTGGGGGCGGCGGTGGATCGAGAGGGGCCTCGCCTTCGGGCATCTCGACTTCTTCGCCCATTTCCTGATCGGCGGCTTCGTCCATTGAAACCTGAGCCTGACTCGGATCCTGGGTTTCGTCCTGTGACTGTTCCGGCGAAGCTTCGGATTCTTCGCCTTCGCTGTCGTCCTGACCTGTGCTGTCGGGCTGTTCCTCTTCGTCTTGCCCGTCTTCCTGCCCGTCTTCGTCGGATTCGTCGTCCCATTGGTCCGGGTCATCACCCAGCTGATCACCATAGCCCAGATCAGTGATGATCTGGCGGGCAAACCGGGCAAAGGCCGCAGGATCGGCCAGCGTTTCCTGCAGGTTCTCCAGCGTGTCGCCTGCGCTGTTTTCCATGAAGCCGCGCCATAGCTCCATCGCATTTGCGGCATCCGATGGCAGGTCGCGTCCGGTGGCCAGATGACGGATTAGATAGCCCGCAGCAACGGGCAGGGCGATCTCAGCCGGATCGGTGATCTGGCCATAACCGCGGCGCGCTGCTTCGTGGCCAATTTTGGCGTCTATGTTTCCGGCAGTGCCGGGCATATCGCGTGCGCCCATGGCTTCGCAACGGGCGGTTTCCATGGCTTCGAACAATTCGCGGGCCATGTCGCCGGGCGGTGCATACCGGGCGTGCGTGCCCGCATCGTGATAACGACGGTACAGCGCCAGCGCATCGGCTGTGCCCCGCGCCAGCATGACTTCGTCGCGGCTCATACGGCGGCTGACTTGCGGCAAGCGCATTGAGTCGCCCGATACCCCGGATGGATCGACCGTATAGCTGACTGACAACTCAGGGTCGTCGGCCATGACCTTGGTTGCCTCGGCAAGGGCTTTCTTAAAGGGATCGGCGGGGTTGTCGGACTGTTGTGCCATGGATCATGGTTTCCACGGTCCGGCGGCAATTGGCAAGAGCCTTGTGCCCTGTTCGAGGGCTTCGCGCCGTGGTTTTTACAGCGCGGTTTCCGGCTGCTTATGCAAGGCTGGGGCCGTTAACCAAGGATCATCGCATCGCACTGGCGCATGTGTTGGCGGACTTGTGCCGCCGCTATATCCGCGCGGCGGGGGTCAACGTGGTATTGCGCGACCACCAAAAGCCGTTCTTGCATCGTCCGTGCCCGGGTCAGGAATTGCGACAGTCCTGACGGATCCAGACCGGCGGCATGAGCGTCTTGTTCAATCGCGCCGAGCAAGTCGGCATAGATATCGCGTTTTTCACGCACCGTCGGGGCCTCTTGGCCGTGCATGCGCTGGTGATCGAGATGAGCGGTGTAGCGCCCCATGCAGGCGGCAAAAAATGCGGCCTGCTCAGTGACGCCAGCGGCGACAGCAGGATTGGGCATGTAGCCCGCAGCCGAGACGGCAAGTGCAATCAGCGTTGCGCGGATCTGGCTGGATCTCTGCGACGTGTTTCCCATAGGAAACACAATAGGGCAGTGCGGCATACAATGGAATACTGAAATTCAATGGGCTGTGATTTTCATCCGTACAATTTTCGAAGTGACGAAAAATTACGCGGCCTCATTCGTGGCGTGCTGGTCAACGGGGCAACGATTTTACGGGTTTAGTGCTGACAGGCTGTATCGTCAGCTTAAGATCAGGGCGTTGCACAGCGCGGTCAGCTCTTGGGCTCGGGCGCGTGCACGGGCTGAGCGCTCGCCGTTCTGATCAAAGCGTGCAGTTTGCAGCAATCGGGCCTGCGCATGCTTGGCCCTGATCCGGATGTCCAGAACTTCGGGGCCGGTCAGGCCCGTATCCGAGGCCGGGAATACGGCATCCAGAAGCGTGACAAATGTATGCCGCCGCGCCCGTTCGTCAGCGCCGTCATGCCCGACGAGCCACGCATATTCCATCTGTGCCGAAAAACGACCTGCGCAGGATGCAAAAAGCTGGACCTGTTCGCGGGGATCAGACGGCATTGCCTGTGCGCTGAACGAAGCACAGGCAAAGGCCAAACCGGCGAGATATGTTTTCAAGCCGCCCATGAATTAAACATTAGCGGTAAAATATGTTCTATATGTTGAGCAAAATGAAAACTTTTAACTAGATGTGACTGTCCGGTAACAGCCTCGGCAGCAGGTACATTTGCATCTGCGGGCAAGGGGCAAAGAAAAAGGGCGACGCAAGCGCCGCCCTTTTCCCATCAATCGTAAGTTTCGATCAGCCGAGGCTGAGGCTCGCCGCACTTTCGGGAAGCTCTTCGTCAAAGCAACGCTGAAAGAACTCGGCCACGGTCTGGCGTTCCAGCTCGTCGCACTTGTTGAGGAAGGACAGGCGGAATGCATATCCCGTGTCACGGAAGATTTCCGCGTTTTGGGCCCATGCAATAACGGTCCGTGGCGACATCACGGTCGACAACTCTCCGTTCATAAAGGCGCGGCGGGTAAAGTCCGCAACAGTCACCATCTGGCGTACGGTCTTGCGACCCTTTTCGTTGTTGTAGTGCGGGCACTTGGCCAGAACGATCGCTGTTTCGGCGTCGATGGACAGATAGTTCAGCGTCGCAACCAGAGACCAGCGGTCCATCTGGCCTTGGTTGATCTGCTGTGTGCCGTGATACAGACCAGTCGTGTCGCCCAGACCAACAGTGTTGGCTGTCGCAAAGATGCGGAAATACTTGTGCGGGGTGATCACTTCGTTCTGGTCTAGCAACGTCAGTTTGCCGTCCGTTTCCAGAACACGCTGGATCACGAACATAACGTCCGCGCGGCCCGCATCGTATTCGTCGAACACAATGGCAGTCGGGTTGCGCAACGCCCATGGCAAGATGCCTTCCTGAAACTGGGTGGTCTGCTTACCGTCCACCAGTTTGATCGCATCCTTGCCGATCAGGTCGATCCGGCTGATGTGGCTGTCGAGGTTCACGCGAACTGCGGGCCAATTCAAACGGGCTGCCACCTGTTCGATGTGTGTGGATTTACCGGTACCGTGGTAACCTTGGATCATCACACGACGGTTGTTGCGAAAACCGGCTAGAATTGCGAGTGTGGTGTCAGGGTCGAATTTGTAGGTGCTGTCCAGATCCGGAACGCGATCCGAACGATCCGGAAACCCGTGCACCGTCATGTCACTGTCGATCCCAAAAGTTTCGCGGACGGAAATCTCTTCTGTGGGTTTCGCGTTGATATCGATCGTGCCGTCCGCCATGTTGGAGTTGTCCTTCTACCCGAAGCCTATAATGTCGGCACCCTCGTGCCTCATATCGAGACGATGGGCAAGGGGAAGCAGGCCGAAGGCGAGCCAAAAATATGACGTCGAAAGATGAATTAGAGACATTGATTGCACGCGTTTCGATGGGGGACCGGGCAGCCTTTGAAAAACTGTACGGGCAAACATCACCAAAGTTGTTCGCGGTCTGCCTTCGGGTTTTGCACGAACCGGGCTTGGCCGAAGATGTCCTTCAATCGGTTTATTGCAGGGTCTGGCAAGGCGCCGGTCAGTATCGGGCGAACGGGTTTTCGCCGATGGCTTGGTTGATTACCTTGGCGCGCGAAGCGGCGGTTGATCATCTAAAGCAGCACGGATCGCCCGCGAAACCGGCCGTCACGGACTTTCCCGATCGCCTGTCGTTCGATACCGAAGCACTGGCGATGGCGTCCAGCGAGGCGCAGGCGCTTGCCTATTGCATGAAATCCTTGCCGCCTGAGCATGGGGCCATGATGAAGGCGGCATATCTGGACGGCGTGGACTATTCGGATATCGCCCGGATTGACGGCGTCAGCCCGGAAACCGCGCGCGGTTGGATCCGCTCCAGCCTTCTGCAACTACGCGATTGTCTAAGCTGATGACCACGTCGATGGATACCGCTCAAACCGATCTGTGGGATGCCGCTGCGGGTGAATACGTTCTGGGGCTTTTGCCCGAGGACGAAAGGGCCATGTTCGAAGTCCGACTGGCCTCGGATGTGCAGCTGGAACAGGATGTCGCCGCATGGTCCTTGTACTTTTCCGGCTTTGCGGAAGAGATCGAAGACGTTGTGCCGCCGCCCCAGATTAAGCGCAGGATCGAATCCGAATTGTTCCCCGGTCCGCCCAAGAATGTCTTGCTGACAGTGTTGCCTTACCTGTTGGGCGCGGTTCTTAGCGGTCTGGCAGCCTGGATCGCAGTCGAAGCGGGATTGCTGGAACTCCTTTAAAGCCCATTCATGAAAAATGCGCCGGCTCGGATCACGAGCGGGCGCATTGCTTGTTCAATATCTGACCACAAAATGGCCAGACGTTCGGATCAGACGATCTTGATTCCCGCGGATTCGGCGTCTTTGACAAACTGCGCTAGGCCTTTGTCGGTCAGAACATGGTTGGCCATCGCCTTGATCACGCCGGGAGGGGCGGTGGCAACATCCGCGCCGATCTTGGCGCATTCGCTCATGTGGTTGGCCGAGCGGATGGACGCCGCCAGAACCTGCGTTTCAAAACCGAAGTTGTCATAGATTTCCCGGATGTCAGCGATCAGGTCCATTCCATCAAGGTTCAGATCATCGAGACGGCCAATAAACGGAGAGATGAACGTCGCGCCTGCTTTTGCGGCCAGAAGGGCCTGATTTGCCGAGAAACACAGGGTCACGTTGACCATTTTACCTTCGCCCGAAAGCACTTTGCAGGCCTTGAGGCCATCCCATGTCAGAGGCACTTTGACAGTGATGTTTTCGGCGATCTCTGCCAGTTTGCGGCCTTCGGCGATCATGTCATCTGCCTTCAGCGCAACCACTTCGGCCGACACAGGGCCGGAAACCAGATCACAGATTTCCTTGGTCACTTCCAGAATATCGCGGCCGGATTTCTTGATCAGCGAAGGGTTGGTGGTCACACCGTCCACCATGCCCAGATCGTTCAACTCGGCAATTGCGTCGATTTCAGCTGTGTCGACAAAGAATTTCATGGAGGCTCTCCTTGATGTGCCCGCTCGGGACGCGCGGGCTTGGCATTTACTGATGCGTGTCTTAACCCAGATAGGCGCGGGCGGAAAGGGCATGGTGTTTGCGCTAACAAATCGACTCGTCCCGGGTATCACTGCTAAAGCGCGAAAGGCGCCCTGAATGGCAACTTTCTTTGAAGAAGGCACATTGGTCGGCGTTTTGACAACGCAGCCGCTGGACCGTGCGCTCGACTACAAGGCGCCCGAAGGTGGTTGTCATCTTGGCGCTTTTGTCGAGGTGCCTCTTGGTCCGCGCAAGGTCTTGGGTGTGGTGTGGGGGGCTGGCAAAGGTGGGTTTGATCTGGCCAAGGCGCGCAGTGTAATCCGGGTGCTGGACGCAGCACCGATGCGGGATGAGATGCGCGAATTTCTTGAGCGCGCGGGCGCTTATACGCTGACGCCGATGTCGGCCATGCTGCGGCTGGCCACGCGCGCTCCGGGGCTGGGTGATCCCCCTTCGATGCGAAAGGTTTACCGACTGGGTGAGGGCGAGCCGGCTCGTATGACAGACGCACGCACCCGCGTTCTGGATGCTGCGCGGGAAATGGGCGGGCTGGCGCTGACCCTGAAGGAGCTTGCAGAAGCCGCAGGTGTTACAACGTCTGTCGTCAAGGGGCTGGTCAGCACCGGCGCAATCGCCGAAGAACAAAGCCCCCGTGACACACCGTTTGCCTTGCTTGATGCCGACTATGGTTCAAAAACACTGACGCCCGATCAAACCGAAGCGGCCGAAGCGCTGCGCAGCGCGCAGCGGGCACAGACCTACGGGACAACTTTGCTCAAGGGCGTTACAGGCTCGGGCAAGACCGAGGTCTATCTCGAGGCTGTGGCCGAAGCCTTGCGGACCGGCAGGCAGGCGCTGGTTCTGTTGCCCGAAATCGCTTTGACCGCCGAATTTCTCACACGGGTCGAGGCCCGTTTCGGGGCAAAGCCCGCTGAATGGCATTCCGGGGTCACACTGACAGAGCGGCGGCGGGTCTGGAAAATGGTGGCCCAAGGGCAGGCGCAAATGGTGATCGGCGCAAGATCTGCCCTGTTCCTGCCGTTTCAGCGTTTGGGCCTGATCGTTGTCGATGAAGAACACGACACGTCCTACAAGCAGGAAGAGGGCGTTCTGTATAACGCGCGGGATATGGCGGTGCTTCGGGCCTCATTGCTTGGCGCACAGGTGGTGCTTGCGACCGCGACGCCTTGCCTGGAAAGCTGGGCCAATGCCGATGCAGGCAAGTATCAAAGGCTGACACTGACCTCCCGCTTTGGCGAAGCCGTCATGCCAGAGATGCGCGCCATCGACATGCGCAGCGAGGAATTGCCCGCCAACCGCTGGATTTCCCCCTCCTTGCAAAGGGCCGTGGCCAAACGCATGGAGGCGGGTCAGCAATCGTTGCTGTTCATCAACCGCCGTGGATATGCGCCGGTCACATTGTGCCGTGCCTGTGGTCAGCAAATCGGTTGCGATCATTGCGACGCACGCATGGTGGAGCACCGTTTCCTGAAGCGGCTGGTTTGTCATCAATGCGGTGAAAGCAAACCGATCCCTGATGTGTGCCCCTCTTGCGAGGCCGAAGACCGTCTGGCGGCTGTCGGGCCGGGTGTTGAACGGTTGGCAGAAGAGGCGCAGGCCGTTTTCCCGGATGCGCGGATCGCGGTGCTGTCCTCGGATCTTTATGGAACCGCGCGTGAACTGAAGGCGCAGATTGAAACGATCGCTGCCGGGGGTGCCGATATCATCATCGGCACGCAGCTCGTAGCCAAAGGGCACAACTTTCCTTTGCTGACCTTGGTTGGGGTGATCGACGCTGATCTGGGTTTGCAGGGGTCGGATCTGCGGGCGGCGGAACGCACGTTTCAGCTTATGCGGCAAGTGTCGGGCCGTGCTGGTCGTGCCGAACAACCGGGCGAGGCTCTGCTCCAGACGTTTCAGCCGGAGCACCCTGTCATACGCGCCATTCTGAGCGGCGATGAAGAGGCATTCTGGGCAGCCGAAGCCGACGAGCGCCGCGCTGCCGGGATGCCGCCCTATGGTCGCTTGGCGGGCGTTATCCTGTCGGGGCCGGATGTGCAGTCCGTTTTTGATCTGGGGAACCATCTGGCGCGAAACGACGCCCCTTTGCGCCGGATCGGAGCGCAGGTGTACGGGCCGGCGCCTGCGCCGATTGCGCGGGTTCGGGGGCGGCATCGCGTTCGGTTGCTGGTCAAGGCTGACAAGGGCGCGCCCTTGCAGTCTGCATTGGCCGATTGGGCCGCGCAGGTCACACTCAAGGGCGATCTGCGCATGGCAATTGATATCGACCCGCAAAGCTTCTTCTGACCGGCGCGCGACTTTGGGTTCACCCCGTTGCAAAGTGTTTTGCGGCATTTCCAGCGGGTCAAATGCGGGCGGCTGGGCCACAACGGTTTCTTCTTTTTGTCGATCTCTTGTTTGTCGCCAAGGCTCATTCTACATGGGGCTTCATGAAACGCTGGATCCCCTTTGTGAAATCGGACCCGCTGGTCAACGTTGTGCGCCTGCAAGGCGCGATAGGCGTTGGTGGACGTGGCTCCCTGAGTGACCGGTCGGTTGCACCACTTTTGGAAAAGGCGTTTCGCAGGGGCAAACCTGCCGCGGTCGCGCTTGAACTGAACTCGCCCGGCGGGTCCCCGGTTCAAAGCTCGCTGATCGGCTCGCGCATCCGCCGTCTTTCTGAAGAAACCGAAGTGCCGGTGTTCGCATTCGTCGAAGACGTGGCGGCCTCGGGAGGATACTGGCTGGCTTGCAGCGCGGATGAAATCTGGGCTGACCCCAGTTCAATTCTGGGATCCATCGGGGTCATTTCGTCCGGCTTTGGCGCGCATGTCCTTTTGCAACGGCAGGGTATTGAGCGGCGCATCTACACCGCCGGAAAAAGCAAATCGATGATGGACCCGTTCAGCCCGGAAAAAGAAGAAGACGTTGCGCGATTGAACAGGCTTCTGGGACAGTTGCACGAAACATTCATTGGTCAGGTCAAAACACAGCGCGGCGAAAAGCTGGCACAAGACCCTGATCTGTTCACTGGCGAGGTCTGGATCGGATCCTCGGCGGTCGATGTGGGGCTGGCCGACGGGATTGGGCATCTGGTGCCGACAATGAAGAGCCGGTTCGGAGACAAGGTGCAGTTTCGCCGTCTTGATCAAAAACGTCCTCTGCTGCCCCGGATCGGTGTGCAGGCGGTTCAGGGTGCCTTGGGCGAAATCGAGGAGCGTGCGCAGTTTGCACGGTTTGGACTCTGACGTGATCATCAAGATTGTATCACTCTTCCTGATTTTCATGGGTGTGCTGGCTATGTTCGGCAAACTCAAAGTGCCGGGCGCCAAGCAGATCGCGTCCAAGCGGTGTTCGTCCTGCGGACGGTTTCGGATAGGGCGCGGCCCTTGTGCCTGTGGCAAGGGAAAGACTTGAAATGGTATTTCTGTACGCGTGTCTCGGGCTTGTGATCCTGCTTCTGGCGGGCGATGCGCTGGTCAAAGGGGCGGTCAACCTGTCCTTGCGCGTCGGAATTCCTGCACTGATCGTCTCATTGACCATCGTGGCGTTCGGGACATCCGCGCCTGAACTGCTGATTTCTATCAAAGCGGCGCTGGAAGGCGTGCCGGGTATTGCGCTGGGCAACGTAATCGGCTCGAACACTGCCAATGTCTTGCTGGTGCTGGGTGTGCCCGCGTTGATCGCGGTGATGCACACCTCGGAACACGACACCCGCAAGAGTTATGTCCAGATGATGCTCGGTACCGGTCTGTTCATCGGGCTGGCATATCGTGGTGTATTTGACTGGATTGCCGGGATCATTCTGCTGGTGGCGCGGGCACTGATCCTGGGGGATCAACTGCGCGAAGCACTGGCCCACAGGCGCGCCGGCAAAGCCGACGAGGATCTGGAAGAACCCGAAGGTGCTGACCCCGACATGCCGTGGTGGAAGATCATTCTATTTCTTTTGCTCGGCATTGTCGGCCTGCCGCTTGGGGCGGATTTGCTGGTCGACAGCGCACGGGAAATCGCCCTGATGTATGGCGTTCCCGACCGGGTTATCGGTCTGACGCTCGTCGCTTTGGGCACCTCTTTGCCAGAGCTCGCCACGACTGTTATGGCGGCGATCCGCAGGCAGGCGGATGTGGCGATCGGCAACGTGATCGGCTCGAACATGTTTAACCTGTTGGCGATCATCGGGGTTGCGGCCCTGATTGCACCAATGGAAGTTGACCGGGCTCTGCTGCGCTTTGATATCTGGGTGATGTTGGCCGCTTCGCTGGCGCTGATCCCCTTTGTCTTCTTCCGGCGGGATCTC
The DNA here is from genome assembly GCA_020630695.1 of Paracoccaceae bacterium. Taxonomy (GTDB): domain Bacteria; phylum Pseudomonadota; class Alphaproteobacteria; order Rhodobacterales; family Rhodobacteraceae; genus Thalassococcus_A; species Thalassococcus_A lentus. Next base: position 17,338 of record JAHDIS010000048.1, read on the forward strand.
ACGCTCGTTTGGGGTGTGCTCTTGTCGGTGCTGTATCTGAGCTATGTGGGTTTTGTGCTGGTTGCCTGACCGGCCCGGAACAAAGGAACCTGACATGCAAGCATCAGCCCCCCGTGCTCTGGTAACCGGCGGCGCGAAACGCCTTGGGCGCGCCATGGCGTTGTACCTTGCGGGACGCGGATACGATGTCGCGATCCACTTTGCGCATTCAAAAGACGAGGCCGAAGCGCTGAAAGCCGAGATTTCGGCGCTTGGACGTCAGGCGGCGGTTTTGCAAGCAGACCTGCTGGACGAGTCACAGGTTCAGGGCCTTGTGCCCAGCGCGGTTGAAGGTTTGGGCGGACCATTGTCCGTTCTGGTCAACAACGCGTCTGTTTTCGAATACGACGACATCGAAACCGCGGATCGGCGCAGTTGGGATCGCCATATGGAAAGCAATCTGCGCGCGCCGGTTGCTCTGACGCAAGCGTTTGCCGCGCAAACCCCAAAGGCCACCGTTGACGATAACGGAGAGCCGATGCCACAGGCTCTGGTCGTTAATATGATTGATCAGCGTGTGCGCAAACTGACGCCGGAATTCATGAGTTACACAATTGCAAAGATGGGCCTTTGGGCGTTTACGCAGACAGCTGCGCAGGCTTTGGCTCCGAATGTGCGGGTCAATGCAATTGGGCCGGGTCCGACCCTGCAGGGCGGTCGGCAAACAGCTGAACAATTTGCGGCTCAACGCGCGGCAACCGTTCTGGGGCGCGGCGCGAACCCTGATGATATCGCTGCGGCACTGGGGTATTTTCTGGATGCGCCATCGGTAACGGGGCAGTTGCTTTGCATTGATGGGGGGCAACACCTATCTTGGGAAACGCCTGACGTCGTGGACGTTGAATAGCTTGCCCCAACGGTAAGTTGTGCACCGCATTCACTTTGGTTACCAAAGCGTTACAAAAAGTTTAAAGAACTCAATAACTTGTCGTATGTCAAAATTTTTTCCCTTTAGGATCATACGGTTACAAAACTGCCTAAAAAATAGGCATTTTTGCGAAGTCTGCCGAAAACAACGAAAAAACCGGACTGTCTAGATTTTGCCTACAGAGTTATCCACAACTAACGGGGATGTATTCGTTCTTGAATTGCGAGGCACATCGTTGCAGCGGAAGGGCGGAATCAGCGCTTTGACAACTATGGAGCGACCTTTCGAGGGTGTAGTATGACCAAGGATGTGCCTGACCAGACACCGGAGCGTGGACACACGGTCGTGCAGGGGTATTTGAAGACGCTGGACAGCAGTCCGGGCGTTTATCGGATGCTGGATGACCAAAGCCGCGTTTTGTACGTGGGCAAGGCCAGAAACCTGCGCGCACGGGTCAGTAACTACGCCCGTCCAACAGGCCATTCCCGGCGTATCGCGCGGATGATTTCGGAAACCGCTTCGATGATGTTTCTGACCACGCGGACAGAAACCGAAGCGCTTTTGCTTGAGCAGAATCTGATCAAGCAATTGAAGCCCAAGTTCAACGTGCTGCTGCGTGACGACAAGAGCTTTCCCAATATCCTCGTGACCGACCACGCTTATCCGCAAATCCGCAAACATCGCGGTTCGAAAAAGGACAAGGGAAGCTACTACGGGCCCTTTGCCAGCGCGGGGGCCGTGAACCGGACACTCAGCCAGTTGCAGCGCGCATTCTTGCTGCGCAATTGCACGGACTCCATGTTCGACAGCCGCAGCCGCCCCTGTCTATTGTATCAGATCAAACGGTGCAGCGGTCCTTGTGTCGGCAAGATCTCAGAATCCGACTATGCGGACAGCGTCGCCGATGCGCAGCGTTTCCTGTCGGGCAAGTCGACCCAGATTCAGGAAGTTTTGAAAAACCAGATGCACGAAGCGTCAGAGGCGATGGAATTCGAACGCGCTGCGGCGCTTCGGGATCGCATCCGGGCGCTTACGCAGGTTCAGACGGCGCAAGGGATCAATCCGCAGGGGGTCACCGAAGCGGACGTGATTGCGCTGCATATGGAAGGCGGACAGGCCTGTGTTCAGGTGTTCTTCATTCGGGCAAACCAGAACTGGGGCAATCAGGATTTCTACCCGCGTGTCGGCGATGACGTCAGCGCCGAAGAGGTGATGGAAGCATTCCTCGGCCAGTTCTACGACCAGAAAGACCCCGCGAGGTTGGTCCTGCTGTCGCACGGCATCGAGAATGATGACCTTATGTCAGAGGCCCTGAGCGGCAAGCTGGGGCGCAAAGTGGAACTGGCTGTGCCGCAGCGCGGTGAGAAGTCCGAGCTTGTGGACGGTGCATTGCGCAACGCCCGCGAAAGTCTGGCCCGGCGCATGGCCGAAACCGCAACGCAGGCCAAGTTGCTGCGCGGTCTAGCCGAGGCTTTTGAACTGGACGGACCACCCGATCGGATCGAAGTGTACGACAACAGCCACATCCAGGGGGCACATGCTGTCGGCGCGATGATCGTGTCCGGACCGGATGGCTATCTCAAGAACCAATACCGCAAGTTCAACATCAAGGGTGAAGACCTCACGCCCGGCGATGACTTTGGCATGATGAAAGAAGTCCTTCATCGCCGATTGAAGCGTCTGCTCAAGGAAGATCCGGACCGGGACAAGGGGCTGTGGCCCGATCTGATGCTGATCGATGGCGGCGCGGGGCAGGTCAGCGCCGTGGCCGAGATCATGGCAGAGCACGGCGTCGAAGATGTTCCTTTCGTCGGTGTTGCCAAGGGCATTGACCGCGATGCGGGCAAGGAAGAATTCCATCGGCCCGGCGAACGCCCCTTTGCGCTTCGGCACAATGATCCGGTGCTCTATTTCGTGCAGCGGCTGCGCGACGAGGCGCACCGTTTCGCAATCGGGACGCACAGGGCAAAACGGTCCAAGGCTGTCAGCGCCAACCCATTGGACGAAGTGCCCGGTGTGGGGGCTGCCCGAAAACGCGCGTTGCTGGCGCACTTCGGCTCGGCCAAGGCGGTCAGCCGTGCCAATCTGGCTGACCTGAAGGCAGTCGAAGGTGTGAGCGAAGCGCTGGCAGAACGGGTTTATGCTTTTTTCCGCGACAGATAGGCTCGGGCGTACGGCGACACTGGACATTTTCGCGATCACGGGAAAGGAAAGGGCATGGACCTGGACGATCTGAAATCCCGTATTCTTGCCGGCGAACGCCGCGCACTGGCCCGCGCCATCACATTGGTGGAAAGCCAAAAGGCAGAGCACCGCGACATGGCGGCACAATTGCTCGAAGGATTGCGCGGGCACGACAGGCAGGCGCTGCGGGTGGGCCTATCGGGCACGCCTGGGGTGGGCAAAAGCACATTTATCGAAAGCTTCGGATGCATGCTGACAGGGCAGGGCTTGCGTGTGGCCGTTCTGGCGGTTGATCCGAGTTCGGCGCGCTCGGGCGGCTCTATTCTGGGGGACAAAACCCGGATGGAACGGCTGAGCCGCGATCCTTTGGCATTTATTCGCCCGTCCCCCAGTCAAAGCCACTTGGGCGGCGTGGCCCGCCGTACCCGCGAGGCAATCGATCTGTGTGAAGCGGCGGGCTTTGATGCGATTCTGATCGAAACCGTCGGTGTGGGCCAATCGGAAACCGTGGTGGCGGAAATGTCCGACCTGTTCTTGCTGTTGCTTGCACCGGCTGGCGGGGATGAATTGCAGGGCGTAAAGCGCGGTATCATGGAAATGGCGGATCTGATCCTCGTCAATAAGGCGGATGGGGATCTCAAGTCAGCCGCGACGCGCACTTGCGCCGACTACGCAGGTGCATTGCGCCTGTTGAGAAAGCGCCCTCAAGACCCCGAAGGCTATCCACGCGCGATGACGGTTTCGGCCTTGGAAGACAACGGATTGTCCAAGGCCTGGGAGGATATGCAAGAGCTAACAGACTGGCGAAAGACCGAAGGGCACTTTGCCGCAAGACGGGCTGCGCAGGCCCGGTACTGGTTCGAGGCAGAGGTGCAGGAAGGCCTGTTGGCCCGCTTGCGGCGCGAGCCGGTCAGTGGTGCCATGGCAGCGCTGGCAGTGCAGGTTGAAAACGGAACAACCACCCCGACGGCCGCAGCTTCTGAGCTTTTGGAGCGTTACTTGCAGATATCGACGTCCGGAGCGCCGGACAGCCCGCTTGAGGCTTGACGCTATGGGGCGGGGGGTCTAAGGAAGCGCGACGAGATTCCGGGCGCCGCTGATGGGGCGCCCTTTGATATTGGCCGGGGCCCATGAGCCAAGGCCCGAAGCAAGAGGATGTACCCATGTCGCGCGTTTGCGAACTGACCGGTAAGGGCCCAATGACTGGCAACAATGTCAGCCACGCCAACAATAAGACCAAGCGTCGTTTCCTGCCAAACCTGAACGATGTGACCCTGCAGTCCGAAACGCTGGGCCGTGGCATCAAGCTGCGCATCTCGGCGCACGCACTGCGTTCGGTCGATCACCGCGGTGGTCTGGACAAGTACCTGGCCAAAGCTAAGGACACCGAGCTGTCCGACCGCGCTCTGAAGGTCAAGAAAGAGATCGCAAAGGCACAGGCAACCGCCTGATCCTTAGACGTTTTCAAGGCAAACAGCCTCGCATCATTGATGCGGGGCTGTTTCCTTTTGTCGCTTTGGAATTCTGGCAGTGAGCGCATAGCTAACCTATATGAAGCCGATTGTGCGCAGCATAATGACCGGATTTCTGGTCTGCATCCTGACGATGACCAGCGTGACCATGGCCGCCGCGAAGGGCCAGTCTGCGCCTGTCGGCGCGATGGTGATCTGCGCCGGTCAGGGCAGCTACACGGTTTTGGTGGATGCCGAAGGCCAGCCAACGGGTGCGGTGCACCTGTGTCCGGACTGTGCGCTTTCGCTGTTTGACACGAGCGCAATTGATCCGTTCATCCTTGTGACCCGCATCGTGCCGGTTGCACGCGCTCATGTCATAGAATCACTGGCAGCAGATCCGCAGGCCGTGTTGGCTGCGAACGCGCGGGGCCCGCCCGTCCTTGTTTGAGTCCGAAACACAAACGAGTCAATCTGGGATACTATTGAAATGAAACTGAAAGCTCTTTTTGTGGGGGCCTTTACCTCTGCTTTGATGGCCGCACCGGCCATCGCTGAAATCACTGTGCACGATGCCTACGCGCGCTCTGCCACGCCCAATGCCAAGACGGGTGCGGCCTTCATGGTGATCGAAAACACCGGTGACGCCGATGATCGTCTTGTTGCTGTTCGTTCAGAGGCGGCCGTGCGCGTTGAATTGCACACCCACATCGATCAGGGTGATGGGGTCATGAAAATGACTGAGGTCGAAGAAGGCTTTGTCATTCCGGCCGGAGGAAAACACATGCTGGCCCGCGGCGGCGATCATGTGATGTTCATGGGGCTCAAGTCGCCCTTCGTACAGGATGAAACCGTTTCAGTGACCCTTGTCTTCGAAACCGCGGGCGAAACGGTTATCGAAATTCCGGTGGATCTGGAGCGTAAGCCCAAACACGGAATGGGCCACAATCACATGAACCACGACAACTGATCGCGTTGATCTGCCCAATGCCCCCGTTTTTTAGGGCATTGGGCCAAAATCATCCTAGGATTTCCGAAACCCAGGCCGGAACGGTTTGCGTTGCTGGACCGACGATATGGCGATCGAAAACACCGGATGTGTCGGTCCGTTCAAGGTTGATCTCCAATGTAGACGCGCCAAACATTCGCGACTCCTGCACAAAACCCGCCGCAGGATAGACCTGACCCGACGTGCCGATGGAGACAAACAGATCACAATCCTGCAGATGATCTGCAATTTGCTCCATGTGATAGGGGATTTCCCCAAACCAGACGATATCGGGACGTGCGGTTGGTGCGCTGCAGGCCGGACATATCTGCCCGGTTGCCATTTCCGCAGGCGCTGGCCATCGGTGACCGCAGGCCGCGCAGAGCGCGCCGTCAAGCACACCGTGCATATGAATGGCCCGGCCACCGGCCGCTTCGTGCAGACCGTCTACATTCTGAGTGACGATCACGACCTCGCCTTTGTGTTGTTCTTGCAGGTTCGCCAAAGCAACATGCGCCGCATTGGGGGTGGCTTCTGCAGCCTGTTTGCGCCTTGCATTGTAGAACGCATGCACCAGATCCGGGTTGCGCTGGAACCCTTCCGGGGTCGCGACGTCCTCGATTTTGTGCTGTGCCCAAAGCCCACCTTCATCGCGAAAGGTTCCCAGCCCGCTTTCGGCCGAAAGGCCCGCGCCGGTCAGGATGACGATCTTGTCTGCCATGGCTATTCCCTTGCTCTGAACCTTGCCCCACGCTAGGCCGGGGTATGACCCAACGTATCCTTTTCGTTTGTCTCGGCAACATTTGCCGGTCTCCGACCGCCGAAGGCGTCGTACGCACCATGGCTGTGCGGCGCGGGATCGACGTGGTTCTGGACAGCGCCGGAACCGCAAGCTGGCATGTGGGAAAGCCCCCCTATGCGCCCATGCAAGAGGCGGCCGAACAGTACGGCTACGATTTGTCGTCGCTGCGTGCCCGGCAGGTTCGGCCGCAGGATTTCGAATCCTTTGACAAGATCATTGCCATGGATACGGAGAACATGTCGGATCTGCAGTCTTTGGCTGGGTCCAAAGGCGCACATGTGGTCCTTTTTACCGACTATGCGCCAGATCTGGGCATGGATCATGTGCCCGACCCGTATTTTACCCGTGATTTCGATGGGGCGTTGCGGCTGATCGAAAGCTGCGCACAGGGCTTGCTGGACGAGCTTGAGGGCGGACAATGAAAAAACACGGCATCCTTCAACGAGAACTTGCAGGCCTGATCGCGGCGCTTGGCCATGGTGACAGTCTGGTGATCGGCGATGCCGGTCTGCCTGTCCCGAAAGGGGTGCCGTGCATTGATTTGGCGGTGACGGTCGGGACACCGGCGATCTGGCCGGTTCTGGATGCTGTTCTGGGGGAAATGGTGACGGAACGGGCCGTCATCGCAAGCGAAGCAGAAGGCCCGGTTGCGTCGGGTTTTGAAGATCGACTGCAGTGCGAACGCGTTTCGCACGAAACGCTGAAACGGCTGTGCGGCGACGCCCGCGCCGTTGTGCGCACCGGTGAGGCAACGCCCTATGCCAATATCGTGCTTTACGCAGGCGTGGCCTTTTAAGCACCCAGCTGTCAGCGTTTGAGCAACATCCGCTGGATCAGGTTTGTCTTCCAGACAAACTGATGAACCACCACACCGCCGACATGTGCAGCGATCAGGGCCAGCAGCAGAAATTTCATGACCTCATGCGCATCGGCTGCGGATTCTGACGCTCTGAACCACGCAACCGCGCCACTGACCGGCATGCAAATCACCAGCGCGTAGAATGCCCAATGGGCAATCTTGGCCAGCTTTTGAAAAAGCGGGGGTTCTGCATCGGGGGCCGGGGGCGCACCGAGTGACATGCGCAGGTTCAGACGCACCAGCATCAAGGCAAAAACGCAAAACCCGACGAAGATATGCAATCCGACAAACGGGCTGAAGGCAGGCGCAGCGCCGTCTACGACCTCGTCAAAGGCCTCGGAAATCGGATCATGCAACACGAATTGCAGTGCGATTAGCACCACGATGATCCAATGCAGTGCAATTTGCCTGTTTTCGTAACGTTGGGTCATTCTATCCCCCCTGACCGGTTTGGAACACTTGCAGGACAAGCCGCGAATCCGTTAGCTTTTTGCCACATTAGAACACGTGGAAGAAATTTATGCTTCGATTTGCAATTTGCGGCGCGCTTGCGCTTGGACTGTCCGGCTGTGCGGTTCTCACTCTTGAAGACTTGGAATCCGTTGACGGCCCATCGGTAACCTGCGCGACGAACGCGTCGGGTGGTTGCCGCTTTAACCTTGCGCCGCTTCGGGTGCTGGATACGCCGGTGACCATTCCCCGGCGACCCTACAAATTCTTTCCGACGGCTGAGCAGCTCCGCTTTGTCGATGCGCGCGGTCGGCAGTGGATCGCGCCACCGCGCACGCTGACTGATGGTGCGTCCATTCCGCCGATCTTCACAGCAATCGTTGGCGATCCGACCTCTGAGACATTTATCAATGCGGCCGCTGTGCATGATGCCTATTGCGGGGTTGGCAACGAGACGGGGGCAAACTTTCAGAACGGCCGATGGGAAGACGTGCACATCATGTTCTACGATGGGCTTGTGGCTGGCGGCACGCCTGACCTAACAGCCAAACTGATGTTTGCGGCTGTATGGCTGGGCGGCCCACGCTGGAACACGACCTTTGACCTCAGCCATGTCCCGGTCGATCGCAAGCAACAGGCCATGCGTGAAACCAAGGCCTTTATCGAAAGCACGGATCCTGAATTCAAGAAACTGCTGCGATACCTGCGCAAATGGCAAAATCTGATGTTGGCCGAATTCCCATCCCCCCGAGCCGAAGGATATGGCTATGACCAGTCCGCGTCTGGCGGAGGCATTGGACTGGATGGAATCGGAGACACGGGTGGTGACACCGGTGGAAACGGCGGTGGCGGACTGACCGGTACCGGCGGCGGCATTGATTCTCCCGGATCGGATGTCTGACGACTGCATCTGCGGTTGCAGTCCCGCATGCGCCAAGGCAAGTTGCGGCTCTTGCTGACAGGAGAGCCGCCATGCCTATCACCCTTGCCACCTGGAACATCAATTCCGTCCGTTTGCGGGCTGGACTGGTTGAAAAACTGCTGCGCGAAGAAGCGCCGGATGTCTTGTGTCTGCAAGAATGCAAAAGCCCGGTCGACAAGATCCCCATGGAAGGCTTTGAAGCGCTGGGCTACGGCCACATGGTGGCCCGCGGGCAAAAGGGCTACAACGGTGTTGCGATCTTGTCGAAACTGCCAATCCGGGAAGTGGCTGCCGAAGATTTCGCCCAGCTGGGCCATGCCAGACACGTGGCAGGGCAGTTGGACAATGGCCTGACGATCCACAACTTTTACGTCCCGGCGGGCGGCGATATTCCGGATCGGGAAAAGAACATCAAGTTTGGTCAAAAGCTCGACTACTTGTCAGAGATGCGCGACTGGTTTCACGCAAACCGCCCGGAAAAGTCGATCCTCGTCGGCGATCTGAACATTGCCCCTTTGGAAGAAGACGTCTGGGACCACAAGAAGATGCTCAAGGTTGTCTCGCACACGCCGATCGAGGTCGACGCGCTGGGCGCAACACAAGACGCAGGGGCCTGGGTCGACGTCACGCGCAAGGATGTGCCAGAGGGCAAGCTTTATTCATGGTGGAGCTACCGCGCCAAGGATTGGGACGCCGCAGACAAGGGCCGCCGTCTGGATCACGTCTGGGCCACACCTGACATCGCGAATGCGGCGCACTCCAGCCGCGTCCTGCGCGACGCCCGGGGCTGGGAAAAACCATCAGACCACGCGCCGGTCTTTGCGACACTGGATCTGTAAAGCGGCCCTGAGCTACGTGCCTGCCCTTGCATCCGGCCCCATGCTGCGCCATCTACCAAACAACACGTATGCAGGCCGATGGAGGCGACGATGATCGAACTTGGTGGTGGAAATGGTGGACCGGCGCCAGCCGGTGATCTGATCAAGGATATTTCCGAGGCAGAGTTCATGGCCGAGGTTGTCGATGCGTCGATGAAAACCCCGGTGATCGTGGATTTCTGGGCCCCTTGGTGTGGGCCGTGCAAAACGCTTGGTCCCTTGCTCGAAGAGGCTGTCACTGCCGCGCGCGGTGCCGTCAAGATGGTCAAGGTCAACGTTGATGAGGCGCAGATGATCGCGGGTCAGTTGCAGATCCAGTCGATCCCGACGGTATACGCGTTCTGGCAGGGACAGCCAGTTGACGGCTTTCAGGGCGCATTGCCGGGATCTGAAATCAAGGCCTTCATAGATCGTGTCGTTCAGGCTTCGGGCGGCGACGCCTCGGGCGGTCTGGATGAAGCCATCGAAGCCGCCGAGGAAATGCTGGAGCAGGGGGCGGCTGTTGACGCTGCGCAGACCTTTGCAGCCATTCTGGGCGAAGACGCCAACAACGCCAAAGCCTATGGCGGTCTGGTGCGGGCACATATTGCCATGGACGATCTGGAACAGGCCGAGGCGATCCTGAACGGCGCCCCGGCTGAAATTTCGGAATCCCCCGAGGTCGAGGCCGCTCATGCGCAGTTGGAACTGGCCAAGCAGGCGGCCGATGCTGGCCCGGTGGCCGAGTTGACCGCCGCCGTGGAAGCCGATCCTGACAATCACCAGGCCCGGCACGATCTGGCCCAGGCGCTCTATGCGCAGGGGGATGGTGAAGCTGCGGTAGAGCACCTTCTGGAGATTTTCCGCAGGGACCGCGAATGGAATGACGGCGCTGCCAAGACGCAGCTGTTCACGATTTTCGATGCACTCAAGCCCAATGATCCGGTGGCTTTGAACGGGCGTCGTAAACTGTCGTCGATGATATTTGCCTGACCTGCGCTGCGGGCTATTTTTGCTAGCATGACAAGACTGACAAACCTGCCGGACCTGATCCCGGTCTTTCCGCTGCCCGGTGCTCTTTTGCTGCCGCGCGCAAGATTGCCTCTGCACATTTTCGAACCGCGCTATCTGGCCATGCTGGATGACGCGCTCAAGACCGACACACGTTTGATCGGGATGGTGCAACCGAATGAAATCGAAGGCCGCGAAGGCCATGGGTTGCACCGCATCGGTTGCGCCGGCCGCATCACCCAGTTTTCCGAAACGGAAGACGGGCGTTACATGGTGACGCTGTCCGGGGTTTCGCGGTTTCGGGTTCTGGCCGAGGTTGAGGGGTTTACGCCCTATCGCAAATGCGAGGTCAGTTGGGAGGGCTTTGATCGCGATCAGTCTTCATCCGAAGCGGACCCGGGTTTCGACCGCGAAGCAATGATGCGATTGCTGGATCGGTATTTTACCGCACGAGATCTGTCGGCGGATTGGGATACGCTGCGTGAGGCAGAGGACGAACTGCTGATCAATTCGCTGTCGATGCTGCTGGATTTCGATCCCGAAGAGAAACAAGCGCTTTTGGAAGCGCCTTCGCTGTCCACACGGCGTGAAACATTGGTTACACTGATCGAGATCGCTTTGCGAAGCGGCACAGGCAGCGAAGAAGGTAGGTTGCAATGAGTGAGCCGATGCCCACGGGCGAAAAATTGTTCGATGTCCGTATGCTCGAAGCCTTGATCTGCCCGGTTACTCATGCCGGATTGCGCTATGATGCAGAACGTCAGGAATTGATCAGCAAGAATGCAGGGCTGGCCTTTCCGATCCGCGATGGCATTCCGGTTATGCTGATCGACGAAGCGCGGGCGTTGGACTAGCAGCGCTGCGTTTAGCCTAGACCGGACGGTGCGACAGGCCTTTTGTAGGGCGGCTTTTTCAATGCATCGGCCAGAAAGTCGAACACCAGTCTGAGCCTTCGGTTCGACAGGATATCGCGGTGCGCGACCAGCCAGATCGGAAAGACCAGATCCGCCATCGATGGTGCCGCACGCGCCACGGTCTGTTCCGCATCGCCCAACCGGACATCCAGAACGCCGACTCCCAGCCCTTGTCGCACCATTTCCCACATGGCCAGATAGCTGCTGCACTCAAAGGCAATTGAACGCTGGGAAACAGGAATTCCCATGGCTTGCAGTGACTTCACGAAATCTGTTCCATCACCCGGCACGACGAGATTGGCGGCTTCCCAGTCTTTCGGGTTTTCGATCGTGCCATTTGCGTCCAAATACGCGTGGGACGCGTAAAAGGCGGCCCCGGTTTCAGCGATGCGCTTGGCCACAAGTTCTGCCTCTTTGGGGCGGAAATTACGTATGGCGATATCGGCCTCGCGGCGCATTAAATCGGATGCGGAATTCTCGGCCAGGACGCGGATGGCTAGTCCGGGTTCGCGCTGGCGAAGTTCCTGCAATATGGGCGGCAACCAAAGTCCCGCATAGGCATCCGATGCTGAGATCGTGACAGGGCCTGAAATTTCGTCGCTTTGTCCCTGTGCCGCAATCGACAAGGCCATAGCGCCTTCACTCATCTTGCGCACATGTTGCACAAGGTTCGCACCTGCGGGTGTCAATTCGAGACCCCGGCCAAAGCGTTCGAACAAGACGACACCCAATTCCTGCTGCAGAGCTTCGACTTGTCTGGACAAGGTGGGCTGGGCCAACCCCAATGCCCGTGCTGCAGCAGACAGCGATCCTTCTTCGGCCGTCACGAGAAAGGCGCGGGCGCGGTTCCAGTCGAATGAGACAGCATTCCAATCCATACCAAAATGCATACCAGAACTGCGAATTAGGTCAATTTTGTTGAGGTTTGGTCTTCTGTATTCATGATCTATCGCTGGCCGTTCCAGCGAAACAGACCCGAAATTCAAACGTTTCCAAGGCGGCCTATTGGCCGTCAATGGAGCCGTGCACTTTGTAGAAAGGAATTGTGATGCAAAGGTTTTCTGATCCTGCGTCCAGCGAATACGCCCGCTGTGCCGGCCTATTCTATCTCGGCATTGCCGTGTTTGGCGGGTTTTCGATCGCCTACGTTCCCTCCCAAATCGTCGTGGCTGCGGATGCCGCTGCGACTGTTGCCAATATTCAGGCGCGGACTGACCTCTATCATTTGGGGATCGCCGCTGATCTGGTGGTAATGATCTTTGAGATCATGGCGATGACCATGCTCTACTTCATGTTCCGTCCGGTCTCTGCGACGCTTTCCTTTGCGGCCGCCATGGCGCGCCTGTGCATGGTCAGCGTCATGTCTGGGATGCTGTTCTTCCATGCCGGCGCGGATCTTTTGGCGCATTCCAATGATGTCATGATCCATTTCAGCGCCGATCAACGCGCCAATGTGGCTGGGCTGTTGTTAGAGATGCACCGAGCAGGTGTATGGATCTGGCAGGTGTTTTTTTTCCTGCATCTGGTGCTTCTGGGTTATCTCGTGATCCGGTCTGAGCGTTTTCCAAAGATCTTCGGTTATGGGCTGATCCTTGGAGCCGGTGGGTACTTGCTCGACTCGGTTTATGCCTTTGCTTTCCCTGATGCGAGCCTGCTGGCGATGACACGCGCTGTGCTGTTGGCAATTGTCACCCTGTCCGAAGTCGGTTTTGCGCTTTGGCTGGTGGTCCGAGCGCCGGGAACAAAAACAGCAGCAGTGGGAGCGATGGCATGAAACGGATTTGCATCATCGGTATCTCTGGCAAGCTGGGGCAGTACATGACGCGCCATGCGCTGGCACTGGGATATGAGGTCGTCGGTGTCTGCCGTCCCGAAAGCGTCGGTAAGTTGGATCATTTGAAGGGCAAGATCACGCTATTTCCCGGCCGTACGGATGATCGGCAGGTTGTGCGCCGCGCGGTTGCGGGGTGTGATGGTGTGCTTGTCGTTCTGGCGCCATGGGGCGTGCACAATTACGCGTCCGGAACAGCACAAGCCGTGCTGGACTTTGCCGAGCCAGATGCACGGCTGGTGTTTTCCTGCGGCTGGCACATTTCAAAGGACGGCAAGGATCGCTACAGCCTGAAACTGCGTGCTTTTGCGGCACTTGTGACGGTGATCGGGCCCGTGTTGCGGGTTGTTGATCTGAATGATCAGATCGAAGCCACAACGCGAGTATTCAATTCGGATCGTCTTTGGACCGTGGTGCGCGGGTCGGACCTCGAAGAAGGTCCGAGCGAAGGCCTGCCTGTCTGGGCGGAGCACGTGGGTGACCCGGTTTTGGCATCCAACCTGACCCGGCGTACGGATTTCGCGTTATTCATGGTCCACGCCCTGACCGATGATAGACTGATCCATAAGGCGCCAGCCATCGTCGGGCGGGCCAGCGCGTCGGCGCAGGCAGTGCTTGGGCCATCAGGAGCACAATGGGGGCCGGTGCGATGAGTGATGAACGTGAAAGGAGGCTTGATATGTCTCGATCTCAGGCGACGCTGTTCATGCTGTGCGGCAAGATTGCCTCTGGCAAATCAACCATGGCGGCTGAACTGGCGGCCAGCAAAGACGCTGTCCTGATCAGCGAAGATCGTTGGCTCGAAATTCTCTTTGGCGATGAGATGCAAACGCTCAAAGATTTCATGCGCTGTTCCGGCAAGCTGCGCGCGACCCTGACAGACCATATTGTTGCGCTGTTGCAGAGCGGGGTTTCGGTGGTGCTGGACTTTCAGGCCAACACGATTGAGTCGCGGCGTTGGATGCGCGGTTTGGTCGAGGCGGCGGATGCAGCGCACGAGTTGCATGTGCTAAACGTTCCCGATGCGGTTTGTCTGGACAGGCTGAGACACCGGAATGCGCGGCATGATCATCCATTCGAGGTGACCGAAGAGCAGTTTCATAGCGTTTCGCAGTACTTTGTCCCGCCAACCCCTCAGGAGGGGTTTACGTTGATAGAGCATGCTCTGGCAGATCAGTAGGCCCGCAGGCTAAAGCGTCTCAAGCGCGCGCGCAAATACAGTTGGGTCCACGTTCCCGCCCGAGATCGTGCAGATAACGGCGTCGCCCTGCACGGCTTCGGGCTTGAAAAGGGCTGCTGCCAGTGCCACTGCGCCGCCCGGTTCGGCCACGACCCGCAGGTGACGGAAGGCCAGCCCCATTGCCTCAAGTGCCTGGTCGTCTGTCACCAGCACACCCGGTCCGCACAGGCGGTGCAGAATAGGAAAGGTGATTTCGCCCGGGCAGGGGCTGATAATCGCATCGCACAGCCCGCCCGAGGTAACGGCGTTGCGCTCTCGTTTGCCGCTGATCAGGGATCTGGCCACATCATCAAAACCAACGGGTTCCACCGGGCGCACGCGCATCGCGGGCGCTTTGGCCTCGAGCGCCAGCGCAATCCCCGATGCAAATCCGCCGCCGCCACAGCAGACCAGCACCTCAGCCTCTTTGACGCCCAATTCGGCGGCCTGTTGCGCGATCTCCAGCCCGCAGGTGCCTTGTCCTGCGATAACCAAAGGCTCGTCGAAGGGTTTGATCAAAGTCAGGCCCCGGTCCGCTGCAATTTCTGCACCGATCGCATCGCGATCTTCGGAGGCGCGGTCATAAAGAACCACCTCTGCGCCCAAGGCACGCGTGCCATCAATCTTGGCATTCGGCGCGTCTGACGGCATGACGATTACAGCCGGGATACCATAGGCGCGGGCCGCGTTCGCGACGCCCTGTGCATGGTTGCCGGAGGAAAAGGCGATCACACCGTTGCTGCGCACCTTCTCTGGCAACGCAGAGACCGCAGACCAACCACCGCGAAATTTGAAGCTGCCTGTATGCTGAAGGCATTCGGCCTTGATCAGGACCCGCCGTCCCGCAATAGCGTCTAGCGCAGGCGAAGACAGCATGGGGGTGCGATGGGCGTGGCCTTCCAGTCGTTGGGCGGCGGCTTCGATCATTTCGATGTTCATGTGATGGGCCTTTCGTGGTTGCGTCAAAGGGGCCTCAGTGGTGCGATATTGTCAATGGCGCGGGCCTTGCGTAGCGTGCGGGAATGATAGAACGGGCGCATCAGAACCAGGATCAGACCAGCAGGGCATGGTACTCGTCTTGCGAGGCCTACCGCTACGGCCTAGAGCGCCGTTGGAGCGACGGGCCTTCGTTGCTCTATGTGATGTTGAACCCTTCGACGGCTACTGAAGAACGCAACGATCCGACAATCGAACGGTGTCAAAGGCGCGCTGTTGCGCTTGGATTTGGTGCGCTTCGGATTGCCAACCTTTTCGCGTTTCGGGCAACCAAGCCGCAGGACCTGCGCAAAGCGAAGGATCCCGTCGGTTCGGACAACGATGCGCTGTTGATGGATTGGGCAGAGCAGTCGGATATGACGCTGGCGGCATGGGGCGTACATGGGACATTGCTGGATCGGGCAGCGGAACTGGCCCCCCGTTTGCCCGGTGACGTCCGACATCTGGGCCTGACCCGAGACGGCCATCCGCGCCATCCATTGTATGTATCCTACGATACCCAGCCGCAGGCATGGCCACGAGAGGCACGATATCCATGACAGACGAGCAAAGACCACAGGTGGACGTCACGGCCCTGACCGAAGAGGTGAAACGCTTCAACGATCACCGCTTTGTCCGTATCCACAATTCGGTTTTTGCGCTGATGTGGTTTCAGTTTCTTCGCGGTCTGGCGTTTGGTCTGGGATCGGTTCTGGGGGCTACGGCGTTGGTGTCGATTCTCGTATTGTTGCTTGGACAGGTCGAGTTCATTCCCATCCTTGGCGAATGGGCCACCCGATTGATTGACGAAATCCAGACACCGCAGCCAAATTAAGTCTCCTGTTAACCCAGAACTGCGAATGACGTTGCCTGATACAGGGCCATCTGGGATAATCAGGGGTCTTCAAACCTAGGGCGTGGTTTATGTTCTTTCTTGCGGGTCTTCTCGGGATGATGGTTCTTGGGTCGGTTGCTGTCGTCAGCACCGCTGACCCTGAGCCCGAAGACGACTCCATGGACCGCACAGGCGAAGCATCCGGCACCGGTCTTCAGGCCGACGATGACATGACCGCTTCGGGATCCCTGTTCGAGCAACTTCGATTGGTTGACCAGGTTGAAGAAGACAGCGCTGGCCGCATCGAAGAAGGCGGCAGCGGTGACGATCTTTTGAATGGAACGGATCAGACCGACCTACTCGGGGGCGCGGACGGTGACGATACGCTGTCCGGCGGTGGTGATGATGACGAATTGGTCGGCGGTGCTGGTGCCGACAATCTGTCAGGCGATGCCGGTGCAGACACGCTGCATGGCGAAGGCGATTGGGATACCATTTCTGGCGGCAGCGGGGATGACGCGTTGTTCGGTCATTCTGGTTCTGACCTGATGCAGGGCGGTGATGGAAACGACTCGCTTCAGGGCGGGCTTGGTGATGACGCCCTGTATGGTGACGCTGGCGATGATGCGCTGCTTGGCCGGGAAGGGGCAGACACACTGGATGGCGGGCTGGGTCAGGACACGCTCTTTGGCGGTTGGGGCGATGATATGCTCAACGGTGTGGAGCGTGGCCCAGACGGTACCGATGCAGATGGCATGGACTTTCTCAACGGGGCAGACGGGGCCGATACCATTGCGATTGGAACGGCTGATGTCGTAAGCGGCGGTGATGGCGCAGACACCATGGTGCTGGGCCATTGGATCACGGGTGATGCCGCGGAACTAGTCGATTTCGACAGTGCCGAGGACCAGATCATGATCGTCTATGACGACAGTACCGATGATGAACCAGAACTGGATATCCGATTGTCAGCAGATGATCCAAACATCTCGGAAATTGTTCTCGACGGGCATGTGGTTTCCACCCTGCCGACAGCGGATGCGCCGGGTTTGGACGCTGTGGTGCTCGTTGGCGAAAGCACGGCACAGGCGCTATCGCTTGGCTGATCCAAGGGCTTGAAGCGACCAATCTGGCCTAACCCCCCTTTGCAAACGGAACTGAATCGCCTATATGCGCGCATCCGTTCACGCAATCGCACGAACAGATACTCCATGGGCTTTGCTGGACGACATCCCGGCTTGTGCCATAACCCTTTGATTTGAAAGGAGACCCCGATGTCGATTACGCCCGAAGAAAAAGCACGTCGGATGAAGGAATTCGCCACCAAAGAAGGCGACA
>JAHDIS010000049.1 GCA_020630695.1 Paracoccaceae bacterium
GCCAACTTGGCGCTGACGCTGATCTGTCGGACGAATTTCTTCAACAAGCCCGCACCCTGTTTGCCCGCGCAATCGAAGCACCGGGTGGATTACGTATTCAAACCATCCACTCATTTTGTGCTGCCCTTTTGCGACGGTTCCCGCTCGAGGCGGGCGTCAGCCCACAGTTCACGGAAATGGAAGACCGTGCAGCCGATCTGCTGCGTGCCGAAATCCTCGATCAGATCGCTGATGGGCCGCAATCGAGACTGGTTCGCGGCATCGCGCCTTTCGTTGTCGAGGAGAATATGGACGACCTGCTGCGCGCCATCACGAAACATGGTGATGACTTTGTCCCCGGTCGAACCCGGCAGGAAATTCGGTCTGCCTATGGAATCCAACCCGGCGTGGACGAACAAAGCCTGATCGCTGATCTTTTTTTCGGAGATACCGTATCTTTCGTTCAAGACGTGGCTGAGCTTTGCCTCACCCACGGATCAGCGAACGACCTTAAATTCGGAGCCGCGTTGAAACCGGTGAAAGGCAACGACAGGCCCAGCTTTGACGCGCTGTTCGATGCCATAACGACGCAAAAGAATGAGCTGCGCAAAAAGTTCTTTAACAAGGGTCTGGCGGAAGGCCCGATGGCTGTGCATCTGCCCAGATTTGCAACGCTGACTGAACAGGTTATGGCCGTTCATCAAAAATTGCTGGCGTTGGTCGCGGCTGACCGTGAACTGGCGCTATACGAATTTGGTCGCGTGTTTGTTCCAGCCTATGAGGCGGCCAAGCAAGCGCGCGGCTGGCTGGACTTTGATGATTTGATCACCCGGGCACGAGATCTGCTTTCTGATTCAAACGTCGCCGAGTGGGTTCTCTACAGATTGGATGGCGGCATCGATCATATTCTTGTGGACGAAGCACAAGACACATCCCCGGTGCAATGGAAGGTCATCGAACGTCTGGCCCAAGAGTTCACCGCTGGGATTGGCGCGCGCGCCAATGTCTCCCGGACGATCTTTGTGGTCGGAGACAAAAAGCAATCAATCTATTCCTTTCAAGGGGCCGACCCAAACGAGTTCGACCGCATGCGCAACGAATTCGCGGAACGTCTGAAAGACACCAACGCACCACTCCAAAGCCTCGCATTGAAATACAGCTTCCGGTCGGCTGAACCAATCCTGCGGGTCGTTGACAACACCTTTGCCGGCGCTCAGCCATCCGGTTTCGAGCCAGATCAAACACACGCGGCGTTTAAATCCGAAATGCCTGGACGGGTTGATCTTTGGCCGCTGGTTGACAACGCCCCCCGCGAAACTGACGGCGACTGGTACGATCCGATTGATCGGCTGGGCAGCCAACATCACACCGTCATACTGGCAAAACGCGTCGCCCATTTCGTTGCGCAAACGATCGGCAAACCCATTCCGGTGGAAATCGGAAACACGGGCACCTATCAAACACGGCCCGCGCATGCCGGTGACTTCCTCATTCTTGTTCGCGGACGCCAACGCCTGTTCAGCGAAATCATTAGAGCCTGCAAACAATCGGAAATTCCGATTGCCGGGGCTGACCGCCTGAAGGTGACTGCTGAACTGGCGGTTCAGGACATTGTTGCGCTGTTGCAATTCCTGGCCACGCAGGAAGATGACCTCTCTCTTGCAACAGCGCTGCGATCACCCCTCTTTGGTCTGTCTGAACAGGATCTGTTCGATCTCGCGCACCGGCGTGGCGAAGCCTATCTTTGGGAATATCTACGAAAGCAAAGGGCAAATTACGCAGAAACAGTGTCTGTTTTGGAGGATCTTCGCGACAATACGGATTTCCTGCGGCCTTTCGATTTGATTGATCGCATCCTTACCCGACATTCGGGCCGTCGCCGTCTGATCGGACGTCTTGGCAACGAAGCCGAGGACGGGATCAACGCATTGCTTGGTCAGGCCCTTTCATACGAACAAAGCGACGTGCCATCCCTGACAGGCTTTTTGCAATGGGTGCAGGCTGATGATCTTCAGATAAAACGCGCCGCCGAGGGTGCCGGGCGTACGCTGCGTGTCATGACTGTGCATGGCGCCAAAGGGCTGGAAGCCCCAATTGTGATCATGCCCGATTGCGTGAACGTAAAGAACGATATCCGAAGCGAGCTGTTGAAGGACAACGAAGGGCTCGTCTGGAAACAGCCCGGAAAACTCCAACCCGATAGACAAATCGAGGTGCTTGAAGAAGCCAAGACAAGGCAAGCACAGGAACGTGACAGATTGCTTTATGTCGGGCTGACGCGAGCGGAAAAATGGCTGGTTGTGGCCGGTGCTGGTAGTCCCGGAACAAGTGGAAATACCTGGTACGAGAAAGTCCAACGCGGGATGGATGGGGCGGGCGCAATTCCGCAAAAGTTTGATTTGGGTGAGCCTGATCTGACAGATGGGTTGAGGGTCGGAAACGACTGGGATCACTTGCCCTTCGTTCAAGAGAAAATTGTCCCGGACACGGCACCCCATTTGGATGCCTACCTGTTGGAACCAGCCAAGCCAGCCGATCCTGTTCCCGAAACCAAGTCGCCCTCAGACCTTGGGGGAGCAAAGGCTCTGCCAGGTGCCGAAGGTGATTCCGAAGAAGTCGCAAAGCTTCGGGGCAGCGCGCTGCACCAGATGTTGGAGTTGCTCGCGGCGATACCAGAGAGCGAAAGGCAAGAGGCTGCAGATGCCCTGATGGCCCATCAAAACACCGACATTGATCTGGAGCCCATTTTCGATCTCTTGCCAAAGATTCGAACCGAAGCGTTGAACGTTCTGTCCAATCCCGATCTGGCGTCGCTGCACGGGCCTGAATCCTTGGCTGAAGTCTCTATTTCGGCCGAAGTCGCTGGTATCGGTCGTCTACATGGCATCATCGATCGGCTGATCGTGACACCAGAAAAAGTCACGGCAATCGACTACAAATCAAACCGGGTGATCCCAGATGACAGCGTAAAGACGCCCGAAGGTCTGCTGCGGCAGATGGGTGCCTATGAAGCTATGCTGTCCCAGCTCTATCCTGACCATCAGATTGAGGTGGGTCTGATCTGGACCGCAAAACCGGTCTACATGCCATTGTCGCACGATCTTGTGAGCAATGCCCTGCAACGTGCCACAACATCTTGACGTCGACACCCTGCGCTCATACCTTCCCTGACCTGAAACGCAGCGCGACTCCCACCTGATCCCAAGGAGACTGACATGGCCACTGTTGCCGTCACCGACGATACCTTCGATGCCGAAGTAAAGAATTCCGATATCCCCGTTGTGGTGGATTTCTGGGCCGAATGGTGTGGCCCCTGCAAACAGATCGGCCCCGCTCTGGAAGAGCTGTCCGCCGAAATGGATGGCAAGGTCAAGATCGTGAAGGTCGATGTAGACAGCAACCCCAACTCGGCTGCTGCCATGGGCGTTCGCGGCATTCCGGCGCTGTTCATCTTTAAGGATGGCGCGCCAATTTCGAACCGCGCCGGCGCAGCACCAAAGGCAGCTCTGCAAAGCTGGATTGAAGAAACAATCTGATCACTGGCTGATCAGCTGATACACGACGCCCCGCCAATTAGGTGGGGCGTTCTTTTTTCAGGTGTCTAAACCGCCGGAAATATCCGTGGGTACAGGCTCTGAATGCCTTGCCATCGACGAAACTGTGCCATGCTCAAACGGTCGATATCAGCGGGTAAACCCCACCATTCTGCCAGAAACCGGTGGCGCATGAGCAGTTGTACCGATGGGTCGTCTGGGCCGACCAGCGTGTATCCTGCAAAAAACGCATCCATCAGTGGGCTGGGCAACACCTGTCCGGGTGGAACTGTCGCGTGGTCAGCCCACAGAATGGCCACATCCGCCAGAAGCCTGCCGATATCATGGCCCACCGGAACCGGATTGCCACCGCGAAAGTCAATTCCGGTTACGACCTCACCCATGATCAGATTGCGCATGTGCAAGTCACCATGCGGGGTGGCGGCCTGTGTGACCCGGCCCTCAAAAACAGGTTGCCGATCGATCAACGCAGCCGCGCATCGTTCGAACTGTGATCGGTCCAGCACAGTCCGGATGCCTTGATTGATCTCCGTCAGGATCTGCCGAAGATAGTTTATCGTATATTTGGGCTGAAACACCCTTGGTTCAGCCAAGCCTGTTCTATGAAACCGGTCGAGCCACTGTCCGGCCTGCTGAAGCTTTTCCTCGGGTGTGCCGTTCTGAATGGCGACTGCCAATGGCAGGCCGCCAGCGAAATCCATGACGCAGGCCTGTCTTTCCAGATCGATCGCATGAACCGCCGGAACGCCAGTTTCAAATACCTCCGCGGCCTGAATCTGGACATGTATGGATTTGGCAAAATCTTCTGTGGCAATGGGCGACTTCTGCCATTTCAGCACAAGCCTCCGGTCCGCTTTGTTCAAACTTAGAACCACCATTTGCACACGGCTGTCAGATCTTTTTGCAATGACTTTTGCAGTCCAGCTGCCGGGGTCTTCTCCCATTTGAGATGCCAATTCGGGCCAAAGGCCCATGGCTTCGGTCGCGAGTGCGTCCATTCCCTTTCCCCGCCAATAACGCTATGCGATCAATGCACTGCCTTGCCGGGGGAAAGTCCAGCCCCCATATGGGCACGAACAAGGATGGAGACCCCATGGCTGACAATGAATTCCCCGGTTGGCACGGCACGACGATTATCGGCGTTCGCAAAGGTGGCGAAGTCGTTATTGCTGGTGACGGGCAGGTTTCTCTGGGCCAGACGGTCATTAAAGGAACAGCGCGAAAGGTTCGCAGGCTGTCCCCAGGTGGTTATGACGTGGTTTGTGGGTTCGCGGGTTCGACCGCCGATGCTTTTACCCTGCTTGAGCGGCTCGAAGCAAAACTGGAGGCAACTCCCGGCCAATTGCAGCGGGCAAGTGTTGAATTGGCCAAGGACTGGCGCACAGACAAATACCTGCAAAAGCTCGAAGCCATGTTGATCGTGACGGACGGGACCGACTTGTTGGTTATCACCGGCGCGGGCGACGTTCTGGAGCCGGAGCACGATGTGACAGCCATCGGGTCAGGCGGGAACTTCGCGCTCGCCGCGGCGAGAGGCATGATGGAATCAGACAAGAGCGCCGAAGCGATCGCGCGGTCTGCCATGGCGATTGCTGCCGACATTTGTGTTTACACCAATGGAAATCTAACCGTCGAGAAAATCGGCGGCTAAGCTAATTCAATGCCTGGCCGAATGAACAAAGAAATTCGGCCACCGGAAAGGATCGTCATGACCGACCTAACGCCGCGTGAGATTGTCAGCGAACTCGATCGCTTCATCATTGGACAAAGTGACGCCAAACGCGCGGTTGCCGTAGCGCTGCGCAATCGTTGGCGGCGCAAGCAGCTCTCTGATGATCTGCGGGATGAGGTTTATCCAAAGAACATCTTGATGATCGGGCCAACCGGCGTTGGCAAAACCGAAATCAGTCGCCGCCTGGCCAAGCTGGCCAAAGCCCCGTTCATCAAGGTTGAGGCAACCAAATTCACCGAGGTTGGCTATGTCGGGCGCGATGTCGAACAGATCGTTCGCGATCTGGTTGATGCAGCGATCGCGATGGTCCGTGAACATATGCGCGAAGACGTCAAAGCGCGCGCCCATGCGGCCGCAGAAGAGCGTGTGATCGAGGCCATCGCGGGCGAAGATGCGCGCGACGCAACGCGCGAGATGTTTCGCCGCAAACTAAAATCCGGCGAGCTGGATGATACCATGATTGAACTGGACGTGGCTGAAACAGCCTCGCCATTTCCGATGATGGACATACCCGGACAACCCGGCGGTAATATGGGCATGATGAACCTTGGCGATCTGTTCGGCAAAGCACTGGGCGGGCGAACCACTCGCAAGAAAATGACCGTTGCCGACAGCTACGAGGTGTTGATTGCCGAAGAAGCCGACAAGCTGCTGGACGATGAGCAAGTCAAACAGGCTGCTCTTGAGGCGGTCGAACAGAATGGGATCGTTTTTCTGGACGAGATCGACAAAGTCTGTGCGCGCCAAGAAGCACGCGGCGGCGACGTAAGCCGTGAAGGCGTGCAGCGTGATCTGCTTCCTTTGATCGAAGGAACAACCGTCAGCACCAAACACGGGGCTGTCAAAACCGATCATATCCTTTTCATCGCTTCTGGCGCGTTTCACATCGCGAAGCCGTCGGATCTGCTACCAGAATTGCAGGGCCGGCTACCGATCCGGGTGAACCTGCGTCCGCTGACCGAAGAAGACTTCGTTCGCATTCTGACAGAAACCGACAATGCGCTGACCCTTCAATACACTGCATTGATGGCAACCGAAGAAGTGACTGTGACCTTCACCGAAGAAGGCATCGCGGCGCTGGCCAAGATCGCCGCCGAAGTTAACCAAAGCGTAGAAAACATCGGTGCCCGGCGTTTGTACACGGTCATGGAACGCGTGTTCGAAGAGCTGTCTTTCAACGCACCGGACAAGGCCGGCGAAGACATCGTCGTTGATGCCGACTTTGTTGAACGTCACCTCGGCGAACTGACGCGTTCCACCGACCTCAGCCGCTACGTTCTCTAAGCTCGTCTAGCAGGCGAACGAACGGACCAGTCTCCATTTGACAGACTGGCCATGTAGTTTGGGGAATGGCTCTCCCGCAGCGAATACTGCCGTTGCCATCTGACATGAGTTGCAGCGCCAAATACCTGAAACCGGGCAACGCTCAGCCGATTGATATGATCTAATTTCCATCGAGTTCTCCTCGGACAAAAAAAGCGCGCCAGAGGCGCGCTAAGGTCATTCAAATTTTCCAACCAGCATCCAGTCGCGATGCTTGTCGTGCTTCGGGAATGGAGCTCCCCTCAGCACAATTTGCCGGTCAGGCGGCCCGTCCACGGGCTGCCAGATACCGGTCTTAGGACACAGATGGGTTGAGTTAGTTCGAATTGGCCAAATCATGGCGTCACTCCTTACTCTGTTTCGGAGAGACGCTGTCCAAGGTGTCAGGCTTGAAGGCTTAGCGCCGCTCCTTGGAACTAAAGCATAAGCCGTTGAATCGATTCGCAAAAGGGAAAAATTGTTTGTTTTCAATTGCTTGAAATAGTCATGAGGCCCGATCCGAAGATCGATTTGCGCCTACGTCCAGCCAGAGCTCAATTAGAAAAGGCCCCAAGCTTGCGGCTTGAGACCTTTTCAATCTTGGGCGCGAAGCCTCAAGCCTGACTCCTATTCTATAACAGAATCTGCGAATCAGAGCAAACCCCTATGTCTTGGTAGATGCCAAGGACCCTCGTAAACAGAAAACGCCCCGCGGAAACCGCGGGGCGTTTGTGCGTTTAAGCTTTGATTTGGCTTATGCCATCCACCAACGTTCCGCCATGCGGCCGTTGTCCATCTGCCAGAGGTTACCAACGGTCTCCGGGCTGGAAACCTTGTTGGATACGCCCTGCACGTAGTTGGCGAACATGGGCAGGATCACACCGCCATCGTCCTTCAGGATGGTCTGCATTTCCTGATACATGTCGCGACGTTTGTTGCTGTCGAGTTCCGCGCGCGCTTCGAGAAGCAGGTCCTGGAACCGACCGCTGTCATCACGATCCCACTGGGTGTCGTTCCATGGAACGCCAGCTTCGTAGGCAGTAGAGAACATCCAGTCTTCAGTCGCACGACCCGACCAGTAGCAAGCACAGAACGGCTTTTTCAGCCAAACGTTGGACCAGTAGCCATCGGCTGGCTCCTGCACCACGTTGATGTTGATGCCTGCTGACTTTGCCGAAGCCTGATACAGCTGGGCCGCGTCTACCGCACCTTCAAAGGCAGCGTTGGAAGCAGACAGGTCGATGTTGAGTTCAGACAGACCTGCCTCTTTGAGGTAGAACTTTGCCTTGTCCGGATCATAGGCCAGCTGCTCCATGTCTTCGTGGAAGAACTGAGAAGCGGGACCGATGGGGCTGTCGTTACCGACACGTCCGTGACCCAGCAGAACCTTGTCGACCATTTCCTGACGGTTGATCGCATACTTGAGCGCGCGACGAACATTCACGTCGTTGAAAGGCTCAACGTCGGTCAGCATCGGGAAGGTGTAGTGCTGGTTGCCCGTCACTTCCTGAATGCGCACCATCGGGTTCGCCTGAAGCAGCTGGATGGTCTTGAGATCGACGCGGTTAATGGCATCAACCTGACCGGTCAGCAACGCATTCATCCGGGCTGTGTTGTCATTGATGGCGATGTATTCGACTTCGTCAAAGTAGCCAGCGTTGTCACCTTTGTAGTGGCTGTCCACACGCTTGGCGACCATGCGGACACCAGGCTCAAAGCTGTCAACGGCGTAGAGGCCGGTACCAATGCCCTTCGCAATCGCTTCTTCAATCTGACCCGCTGGGTAGATCAGCAGGTGATAGTCAGACATCAGATATGGGAAGTCAGCATTGCCCGCGGCCAGCGTGAACTGAACCTGCAGATCGCCTGTCTTCTTCATTTCCGTGATGGCTTCGACGATCGGTTTGGCCGCCGATTTCGCGCCTTCTGCAACGTGCATCTGCAACGACGCGATTACGTCGTCAGCACCAAAGGCCTTACCGTTGTGGAAGGTCACGCCAGAGCGCAGGTTGAACGTCCACGTCTTTGCGTCAGTGGAGGCTTCCCAGTTCTCGGCCAGTTCGCCCTTGAGCGAGCCATCGGCAGCAACTTCGGTCAGGCTGTCAAAAACGGTGCCTTGCGCTGCTGCGATCATGAACAGGTCGGAATGCGTCCGGCCGTCCCAGCTGTCGGATGTGTTGGCACCGGACAGGCCTGCGCGAAGGCGTCCGCCCCGCTTGGCTTGCGCGTGCAGTGGCAGACCGGATGCAGCCAGTACACCGGCTGCTGCCCCTGTCTTAAGTAGTCCACGTCGGCTGATACGTGTCATTTTTATCTCCCTAGTTAGTTTCGGCGGCGTCCCCCGCCCGTTCGATTCTTCAGTTATGCACTGATTCTCATGTCATCTTATCAACTGCAGCGTCGCCGATGTTATCAACTCCGCGTTCAGTGAGCAGATTCGTAAGCCAATCCGGGTCCATTTCGGGAACCGAGGACAGCAACAAGTCGGTGTAGGCGTGATGCGGCGGCTTAAACATGTCCGTTTTCGGCCCCTGCTCGACAACAACACCATCCTTCATGACGACGACCTCATCGGCGATAGAGCGCACTGTGGCCAGATCGTGTGTGATAAACATATAAGATAGCTTCAGATCGTCTTGTAGTCGCGCGAGCAATCTTAGGATGCCCTCGGCCACCAACTGATCCAGCGCCGAAGTGACTTCGTCGCAGATGATGAACTTCGGCTCGGCCGCCAAGGCGCGCGCGATCCCGATGCGCTGTTTCTGTCCACCCGAAAGCTCGGATGGCAAACGATCAAAATACTGGGCCGCCGGAAGCTCGATCTGATCCAGCAATTCCTCGACGCGCTTGCGTTTGTCTTTACCGGTCAGGCCCCCGTAGAACTGCACAGGACGCCCGATGATGTCACCAATGCGGGTACGAGGGTTCAGCGCCGTGTCGGCCATCTGATAGATCATCTGAACCTGTCTCAGCTGATCCTTGTTGCGCTTGCGATAATCAAGCGGCAGCACCTGTCCATCCAGTTCAATCTGTCCGAGACGAGGCGGCAGCAAACCTGTGATACAGCGAGCAGTCGTTGATTTTCCGGACCCGGATTCGCCAACAACGGCCACTGTGCGGCCTTCGTGGATGTCGAAACTGACGTCATGCAACACGTCAACTTTGCCATAGGCAGCCGTCACACCCTGTACCGAAATGACTGGGGTCGCGTCTGTCAAAACGGCTGGTTTTTGCGGACGCTGGAATTCACGAACAGCCCAGAGACTCTTGGTATAGTCCTGTTGCGGGTTCGAAAGCATCTCGCGGGTTTCGGCCTCTTCGACCTCATCACCCTTAAGCAGCACTTTGATGCGGTCGGCCATCTGTGCAACCACGGCAAGGTCATGCGTGATGTAGATCGCCGCCGTACCAAACTGTTCGACAATATCGCGAATGCTAGCCAGCACCTCAATCTGCGTGGTCACATCCAACGCGGTTGTGGGCTCATCGAAAATAATCAGATCAGGGCGGCATGACATGGCCATGGCCGTCATCGCGCGCTGCAACTGTCCACCAGAAACCTGATGAGGATAGCGAAAACCGATTTGTTCAGGATTGGGCAGCCGCAATTTGCGGTACAGTTCCATCCCGTCCTGTTCAGATTCAGTTCGGGACATAACACCGTGCTGCACGGGCGCTTCGCTATGCTGATCAATCAGTTTGTGTGCGGGATTAAAGCTGGCTGCCGCAGATTGCGCCACATAGGCGATGCGTTTGCCCAACAAAGCGCGTTTCTGGTCGGCCGAGGCTGCAAGCAGGTCAATCCCGTCGAACATCACCGATCCCTGAGAGATCCGCACGCCGTCACGGGTAAAGCCCATCGCCGCCAGACCCAACGTGGATTTGCCCGCACCGGATTCACCGATCAAGCCAAGAACCTCACCCTTGTTAAGCGTCAGGTCCACACCCTTGATGATCGGGTTCCAGGTCTCATCGCTGCGGCCTTCCATATGGATGCCACGCATTTCGACCAGAAGTTCGCCGGTATCAGACATGCGCTTACTCCTTCAGTCCGGAGCTGCGGTACAGCATCCAGTCCACCACGAAGTTTACCGCCACAGTCAGCAGCGCAATCGCGCCAGCCGCCAGAAGCGGGACACTGGCCGCCAAAGGTGCAAAGCTCGCGTAGTTGATAAAGGCTGACAGGTCACGAACCATCGTCCCCCAATCCGCCAAGGGTGGCTGGATACCAACGCCAAGGAAAGACAGCGCCGATATGGTCAGGAACACGAAACAGAAACGCAAACCGAATTCGGCCAGCAATGGCGCTGTCGCGTTCGGCAGGATTTCCTTGAAGATCAAGTATCCCAAACCTTCACCGCGTAGTTTGGCTGCCTCGATGTAATCCATGACCACGATGTTCATGCCCACCGCGCGGGCCAGTCGGAACACGCGTGTTGAATCGATCACGGCAATGATCAGCACCATCGCAATGGTCAGGCCAAAGCCGGAAACCCAAGCCGACGCCACTGTAATCAACAGCAGCGAAAAGATGAGCGAGGGGATTGCCATCAGCACATCAACAGCGCGGCTCAGAACCTGATCCAGCCAACCCTGCAGTGTTGCCGCAAGAAACCCAAGCGTGCCGCCGATGAAGAAAGCGATCAACGTCGTCGCAAAAGCAATGCCAACGGTATTCTGTGCCCCGTAGATCAATCGGGACAGAATATCACGGCCGATCTGGTCGGTGCCGAGTGGAAAGTCAGGATTGCCGCCCAGCGCAGGGTTTCCGCCCGGAACGACGTTCGCCTGAGCAAATACTGTTTCCTGCCCATGCGGCGCGATCAAACCCGCAAAAATCGCAAGAACCGCATAGACGACGATGACCAGAATTCCAAAACTGGCTGTAAGCGGCATCTGCCGGAACAATTTGCGAGAACCGGATGTCCCCACCATGCGGCCCAGAAAGCGAAAGATCCAAGCCGCAACCATGCCAATCAGAACGCCCTGAACAGCCCAGCGGAAAAAGATCACCCCAGCGTTCTGAATACCTTGCTCATTGGCTTTGGGCTGGAAGAAATACCAGACACCCAGCGCCACAAGAACCGCAGCCAATACGTAACCAAAAGCGACTGCAAAGGGCATGTCGCGAAACTTTGGCGCGTTACCGGATATCTTTTGCATCGCAAAGCGGCCCACCCAGGCCACAATGCCAATCGCCACAAGAGCAACAACGATGGTGGCGAGACCGCTCATTTCGGATGCCTCAAACGGGGGTTGGACAAAATCGACAGGATGTCAGCCAGAAGATTCAGCAGAATATATGCCGCCGCGAAAATCAGGCAGCATGCTTGCACAACGGGGATGTCCCGAATCTTGACGCTGTCTACGAACAGCTGACCAATGCCTGGGTAAACAAACACCACCTCAACCACCACCACACCTGTGATCAGGTAGGCAAGGTTGAGCGCGATAACGTTGATGATCGGCGCCAGTGCATTAGGCAGCGCGTGCCGGACAATCACCCGCATAGGCTTGATGCCTTTCAGGCGCGCCATCTCGATATAGGGCGATGCCAGCAGATTGATAATCGCAGCGCGGGTCATCCGCATCATATGTGCCGTCACCACCAATGTCAGCGTCAGTGCAGGCAGCAGCGTCTTTTCCAGACGCTCACCAAAACTCATCCCGTCGTAGATGTTGGACAGCGATGGCAGGATCGGGTTCAGCACAGCCAGAAAGAGGATCAGCACATAAGCCATGAAGAATTCAGGGCTGGAGATCGACGTCAGAGTCGAAATGTTGGCGACACGATCAAAAACCGAGTTCCGGTAAAGCGCAGCCAGTATTCCCAGTGTCACCGCAAAGGGCACAGCAATCGCCGCCGTCACACCCGCAAGGAACATCGTATTGGCAAACCGTGGTGCAATCTGCTGGGCGACCGATGTTCGGACGCCTGAGTCATCGCCGACAAAGCTTGCAAAATTGGCCTGAGCGAAAGAATTGCCCAAATCGCCGCGCAACGCGCCACCAAGCCATTCAAAGTACCGGGTCACGGGCCCTTTATCGAGGCCCAGGTCTTTCCTGATCGCTTCGACAGCTTCCGGAGTTGCGCTCTGGCCGAGAATGGCTTGCGCAAAATCGCCCGGCAACATGTTCACAGCGGTGAAGATGACAATCGAGACGATGAACAACGTCAAAAGGCCAAGCGCCAGACGTTGCAGAATGATTTTCAAAACTGAGTTCAAGATCCCTGACGGCGTATTGTTATTGTTGCCGATAACGTTAACGGCTGAGCAACAAGTGTAAAGCCTCTAAGTCCGATTCGACCAAAGATGTCCGATTTACGAGAGGTTTTCGGCAATTTGATCCATCGTCCGGACCAATTCGGCGCTAATTCCCGGCTCGGATAGCGCGTGACCTGCATTTCGCACCATGCGCAGATCGCTCTCGGGCCACGCACGGGCCAGTTCCCAGGCACCACGTGGCGGACAGATCATATCGTAGCGTCCCTGAACGATCACACCCTGAATGCCTTTCAGGCGACCGGCATTTTTCAGAATCCAACCGTCTTCTTCAAGGAACCCGTTGTTGATGAAATAGTGGTTCTCCAATCGCGCAAAAGCCCGCGCATAGTCGCCCGGCGCTTCGCCGCCTTGACCACTGGAGTACACCGAAGCCAAAGCGTTTTCCCAAGATGACCAAGCCTGTGCAAACTTGGTCTCCATTCTCAGATCACCGCTGAAAAGGCGTCGATTATATGCCGCGATCAAATCATCCTGTTCGTCTTCTGGAATGATATCGACAAACCGGGCCCAAGGCTCTGGCCAGAACTTTCCAGCACCACCACCGTAAAACCAGTCCAGTTCTGATTGGGTCATCAGGAACACACCACGCAACACCATGTGGGTCACGCGCTCGGGGTGGCTGATGGCATAAATCAACGCCAGCGTGGCACCCCAACTTCCACCAAACAAAATAAACTTCTCAACGCCCAGCGTGGTGCGGATAAGTTCAATATCCGAAACCAGATCCCAGGTGGTGTTGTCCTTGACACTCGCATGCGGGCGCGATCGGCCACATCCACGTTGATCAAACAGGATCACCCGATAGACCTTGGGGTCAAAATATCGGCGCATCGCGGGGCTGCATCCCCCGCCCGGACCGCCGTGCAGGATGATCACCGGAACGCCATCGGGATTACCGCACTGCTCCACATAAATCCGGTGCCCGCCGCTCGCATCCAGTATTTGCTGATCGAACGGGTCGATCGGCGGATAGAGATACTGAACTGCGCGCTTTTGGCTCGGGAATTTATCCATAGGACATCTATATTGGTTGAGGCAGGCAAAAGACCATGGGGAATGTCATGACTAATACCGTTGATCCATCCGAAGTCGCCAAGTTTGAGGCTATGGCCGCAGAATGGTGGGACCCCAACGGAAAGTTCAAGCCATTGCATATGCTGAACCCCTGCAGGCTCGACTATATTACAACGCAAATCGCTGGTGAGTTTGAAAAGGATCTGGACAGTGCCACGCCCTTCGCTGGCCTGCGTATTCTCGATATCGGCTGCGGCGGTGGACTGCTGTGCGAACCAATGGCCCGTCTCGGCGCCGAAATCATCGGAGTGGACGCAGCTGAACGAAACATTCCAGTCGCGCAGGCGCATGCAGCTCAATCCGGCCTCACGATCGACTACCGGCACACAACTGCCGAAGCCATGGCCGCAGCAGGCGAACAATTCGATATCGTCCTGAACATGGAAGTCGTCGAACACGTGGCGGATCCACTGGCCTATCTGACCGCCTGCCAGCAACTGCTGAAACCCGGCGGCTTGCATATTTGCTCAACGATCAACCGGAATCCCAAGAGCTTTGCCATGGCCATCGTGGGTGCGGAAAACGTGATGCGTTGGCTCCCCAAAGGCACACATGAATGGAACAAGTTCATCACACCGGATGAGCTTTTCGATCTGATGCGCAATGCCGGGCTAAACCCGGTGGATCGCAAAGGGTTTGTCTTCAATCCTATTTCCTGGACGTGGAAGCTGTCTGATCGGGATCTGTCAGTCAATTATGTGACCGCTGCACTCAAACCATAAGTCCTCAGGGAACCTACAATGAGCATCTTTGAAAAAGGCCAAAGTCTGTTTGCAGTGGATATCCACTACGACTGGCCATTCGATCGGATCGAACCGCTGATCGATGATCACATGGTCTTTATCAAACAGGGGTTCGATGATGGGACGTTTCTGGTGGCCGGGCCCAAAGTTCCGCGAAACGGCGGCATGATCCTCGCCAGCGCGCCATCGCGAGAGGCCTTGGAACAGCGCATGTCACAAGATCCGTTTTGCACGGCCGGGGCGGTCACAGTGACGATCACAGAGTTCCGCGCAAATACGATTTCAACCGTTTTCGAATCCTGATTGCAGGGACTGGTCAACGGGACGGCGGGCGGGGCGACGTTGCCAGAGGCAACGAGCGGCGTCCTCCGTCGCTACTCTTCTTCCAACTTGACGCGCAACTCACGCAACACCGGCAGAACAGCTCTGACCTTGGCCTCTCCAAGATCGCCAACCATTTCCGAAATCAACGGGGTGATCGCCGCCAAGGCCGCATCACGCGCCGCTTGACCTGACCCACTGATCGAAACAAGCTTGCGCCGCGCATCGTCCCAATCCGGGCGGATATGCACGAAGCCCGCCAGCTCGAGCTTTCCCAACGTATTGGTCATCGCGCCGCGCGTGACGTGAAAAGACCGCGCCAATTGGGCTGGCGTGCGCTCACCTCCGCGGGCCAACTGATTGAGTACCGAAAAATGGGAAATCTCCATTTTGTTGGGCAGCACTTTCGTCAGCCGCGCCCGCAAGAGCTGGTCTGCGGTCAGCAGTTCGCTGAACAGCGAAATTGCGACAGAGCTGGCATCGTTCATCAGTCAGGGTCCTTCAAAAGCCCGGTCATGCGTCAAAGCAGGAATGCGGCGTCGCGCATCTGCCACCTGAGCAAGGTCAAGGTCGACCATATGGATACCCGGCTCTGTTCCTGCGTCCAGTACAACTTCGCCCCAAGGGTTGATCACCATCGAATGCCCATAGGTTTTGCGCTGTCTACCTTTGCTTGCAGAATGCTTTCCAGTTTGGGCCGGGGCGATGACAAAACAGCCCGTTTCAATCGCACGCGCCTGCAAAAGCGGCTTCCAATGCGCAGGCCCCGTACCCCGTGAAAAAGCAGACGGTACCGCAAGGATCGAGCAACCGGCATGGGCCAATGCACGGTAGAGATAGGAAAACCGAAGATCGTAGCAGATCGTCAGGCCGATTTTGCCAAAAGGCGTCTCGCAGGCCACAGCACGGCTACCGGGCGCATAGCCACTGGATTCGAGATAGGTTTCCTCGGCGCTGACCTGGACATCAAACATGTGAATCTTGTCGTACTGTCCGGCGATTTCCCCGTCGGGTGCCGTCAGAAACGAACGGTTCACAAACCGGTCTTCCGGGGGCTCCGCCCTGAGTGCGACAGAGCCAGTCAGAATCCAAAGGTTCAAAGCCTTCGACTGTTCACAGACCATGCGCAGGAACCCGTCCTGCTCTTGCTGGACCAAAACGGCGTTTTGATGCGCCCGGTCCATGGATACGCAGTTGCTGACTTCCGGAGTGAAGACGCATTCTGCCCCTTTGCCGGCCGCCTCCACCAGCAAGGACTGAACATATTCTGTGTTTTGCTCAGGGTCGTCCGAAGACGTCAGTTGCAAAATCGCAGCGCGCATCAGCCCGCAAGCATGGGATCAAGCTTTCCAGCCCGTTCCAGTGCATAGAGTTCATCACAGCCGCCAACATGCGTGTCGCCGATGAAGATTTGTGGAACTGTGTGCCGGCCTCCGGCACGATCCATCATCTCGGACCTGCGGTTCGGTTCGGCCATGATGTCGACCTCGGAAAAATCCACACCTTTGGACTTCAGCAAACGCTTGGCCGCGTGACAGAAACCACAAAGTGGCGAGGTATAGAGTTCGACAGGCTGCATATCCGTTCCCCGTTTGATGGGCAGTTTCGGGATACTTAATCCTCTTTCGCCACGCGTGCCAGCACCGACACGCAAACCTCTGATGCGCCTGCTGCAAAACAGGCTTCAGTGGCAGCCGCCAGCGTTGCACCTGAGGTCATGACGTCATCCACGATGAGAACCGGTCGATCCTTGAGCAATGGGGCTCTCTCACGCGGAACCGAGATTCGGCCCGCTAGGATCGCAAACCTCTCATCGCGAGTTTTCCCGTCCAGACTTGGCGTTGATTGGCGCCTTTCCAAAGCATCCGGACACCAATCACATCCCAATTCTGTGGCCAAGGCATCCGCCAGCAGCGCTGACTGGTTGTAGCGCCGCCCCATTAACCGAAAGAGGTGCAGTGGTACCGGGACGACGATGGTGTCTGGTTTGACGACTGCGCGTAGCTGTCGCGCCATCCACTTGGCGGCAGGTTTTGCGATGTCATGCCGGTCTCCATGTTTCAGAGCCAGAACCAAACGGCGGGCGCGATCCTTGTAAATCAGCGCGGCGCGTCCCTGCATCCAGGGCCGAGCGGTCTTAAGGCACTCATCACAGTGTTCAATGCTGTCAGACTCACCCGGCAACGGCACGCCGCATAAGTCGCAAACAAGACCCGTCACGAAAGGTGTGTCACGCCAGCATGCCCCACACAGACCAAAGTCGCTTTCGACCAGCCCGCCACAAGAAAGACAGCGGGGCGGATACACCAACTGAACCAAAGTTTGCATCCCGCGCTGCCACATCATATTTGGTCCTCCATGTCCTCTGCTCCTGAACTCATCGACCGCCAAGCCTTGGCAGCGCATCGCGCCCGGGCAGCAAAGTCACCGGCGCTTTTTCTGCACGAAGCCGCTCGTGACGAGATTCAGGATCGGCTGTCGATGGTTAACAGAGGCTTTAAATCAGTCGCCATCGTCTCGCCTTTTGCCCAGATTTGGCATGGCATGTTCGACCACGCTCATATCGTTTCGGACGATGACGTTCTCGATCTTCAGGAAAACAGCCACGATCTGGTCATCCACGCAATGTGCCTGCATTGGGCGAACGATCCCGTTGGACAACTAATTCAATGCAAACGCGCGCTTCGGCCGGATGGTTTGCTGCTTGTTGCCTGTCTTGGCGGTCAAACGCTGCACGAGTTGCGCAGTGTTTTGGGTCAGGCTGAGATTGAAACACTCGGTGGGTTGTCACCGCGTGTGCTGCCCATGGCAGAGATTCGTGATTTGGGCGCATTGTTGCAGCGCGCGGGTCTCGCGCTTCCGGTTGCGGACAGCTGGCCGCTCAAGGCCAGTTACGAATCCGCGCTGCACCTGATGCGAGACCTCAGAGCCATGGGTGAAACCAACGCATTGGCACAACGTCTGCGCCGGACAACCCCCCGTTCTGTCATGATGCGCGCCGCATCACTCTATGCGCAGGAGTTCGGATCAGACGATGGCCGGGTGTCGGCGACCTTTGAGATCATAACGCTTACAGGATGGGCACCTGACGAAAGCCAGCCAAAACCGTTGCGACCCGGCTCTGCTTCGGCCCGTTTGGCGGATGCCCTGAATACCAATGAAACACCGCTGAAAGATTGACCTGAGCGACGTAGAGGTTACTTAGCCCTTCAAGCACGGAAATTACGATAGGACCTGTTATGTTGGACGCCACAAACACGGCCATGCGGCCCACACATGCGGCAGCTGACCATCCAAAGGTCAAACCCGCCAAAATCGGTATTCTTCTCGCCAACCTCGGCACACCCGACAACTACGACTATTGGTCGATGCGGCGGTATTTGAATGAGTTTCTGTCCGATCGTCGTGTGATCGATTATTCACCGTGGCTTTGGCAGCCATTGTTGCAGTTGATCATCCTGACCAAGCGGCCTTTCAGCTCGGGCGAAGCGTACAAGTCGATCTGGAACGAAGAGCAGGGCGAAAGCCCCTTGATGACGATCACCAAGGATCAGGCCACAAAGGTCACTGAGCAGATGAAAGCGCAGTATGGGGACGACGTGATGGTCGATTTCTGCATGCGCTACGGCAATCCTTCTACCAAATCCAAAGTTCGTGAAATGGTCGAAGCCGGTTGCCGTAAGATTCTGTTTTTCCCACTTTATCCGCATTACGCTGGGGCAACGTCCGCAACAGCAAATGACCAATTTTTCCGCGCTTTGATGGAAGAGAAGTGGCAACCGACGGTCCGCACGGTCGATCCCTACTTTGAACATCCGCTGTATATTGAGGCTCTGGCCCAATCTATCGAATCAGCCTACGCGAAAATCGAGAAGCGCCCGGACATTCTGGTTTGCTCGTATCACGGTGTCCCAAAGAGATACCTGATGGAAGGTGATCCGTACCATTGCCAATGCCAAAAGACGACGCGGCTATTGCGGGAACGGCTTGGTTGGGACGAAACCGAAATCTGTACGACGTTCCAATCCAAGTTTGGACCCGAAGAATGGCTCAAACCATATACCGTCGAGGAAGTGGCCCGGCTGGCTGAAGAAGACGGGAAAAAGAATATCGCCGTTTGCGCGCCTGCATTCTCAGCCGATTGCATCGAAACGCTTGAAGAGATCAACGAAGAGATCAAAGAAAGCTTTGAAGAGGCTGGTGGTGAAGAATTCACCTATATCCCATGCCTTAACGACGATGACGCGCATATTAAGGCGCTTTGTGCCGTTATTGATGAGAATTTGAACGGCTGGATCGCGCGCTAACCCGCGAAATCAACGCAAATTGAAAAAGGCTGGCCATTCACTGGCCAGCCTTTTTTGCAGATGCGTCCTGCATAAAAAGAAAAAGGCGGCACCGTCGCGCCGCCTTCTCCTAAATCTTCAGCAACAACTTAGTTGTTTGCTGCAGCAGCGATGACCACCAGCAGGAGCAGTGGGATCAGGATGCCAGCAGAGGACGAGCTCTGTGCGGCTTCTTCAACCACTACGACTGGTTCCATAACCACGTCGTCTTTTGCATAGGAACCGGCCATTGCGGTCGATGCTGCGCCAGCGAATGCTGCGGCGAGTGCGAGTTTCTTCATGTTATCCTCCAGATATTCACCCATCGTGGCCACAAAGGACCGCACGACAGGCACCCAAGACTTACCTCGTAATTCCGTATAACCAGTATTTTCAGGCGATTGCAAATGCATCTTGCAGCCGAAAATCCGAGCTACGCCCTTGTGTCGTCAAATTAGCAACACCTGTGTGCCTACTTTTGCCATCTCATACAGCTCTTCGATGTGCTCATTGTAGAGACCGATGCAACCGTTGGACGAACGACGGCCAATCTTGCGGGTGTCGTGCGTTCCATGGATTCGGTAATACGTCCAGCTGAGGTGCAAAGCACGTGTGCCAAGCGGATTATCAGGACCAGGACCCACGTAATCCGGCCATTCAGGGTTCCGCTTTTTCATGGATGGCGTTGGACGCCAGTCCGGGCTCGGATCCTTGAGCGTCACCTGTGTACGGCCCCGGCGTGTCAGGTCTTCGGTCAGTGGAACTGACGAAGGATACAGGTGGTATCGACCGCCTTCTTCCCAGTAATGCAAAGCGCGCGAGCTGATATCGACCAGAATCGCCCCTTTGTTCAGGTTGGTGAAGTAGGGCTGCCAATCCAGCGTACGAAAGCTGGAAATATTGCGACGCACCACATTGGAAATGTCACGCTCGATCTCTGTCGTGCCATCGTTGACGTCCTGGGCTACCGCCGGTGACGCAATCGCAGCAGCGGTACCCGCCAGAAAAGCGCGCCGTCCCAACGATGTTCCTGCCAAATTCTTCATTCTGAGGCTCCTCTCAGACAGTGTTTTTCTGGATCGGCAACATATTGCCTGAAAGCCTCAGTCGCAAATCAAACACCCGTTATTTGGCAAGCTCACGCCGATGTGGGTTTGATTGGCAACGCAGGTCGGGATAAGCCAAGGCAAACAAGTTAAGTTTGTGAGCAGAAAAATGAACCGTCGGTCTTTCGTAATTGCATCTTCAGCGCTGGCCCTGACGGCTTGTGCTTCGACCCCGCCACCCGCAAACAAGTTGGGGCCTGACGGAAAACCACTGCCACGGCTCTACCGGATCACCGCGGGAATGGCCGGACGTATTCAATTCAGAATGCTTGATTCGGTGAATTCGCTCCGCGAAGCCGCTGGGGTTCCGGCAGTCTCACTGAACTCAAAGCTTAATGCCGCCGCTGCGACCCATGCTCGGGATATGTCGGTTCAAAACCGTCCGTGGCATTTCGGGTCAGATGGTTCATCGCCAATCGATCGACTTCAGCGCGTCGGCTACAACGGACGTCTTGTTGGCGAAACTATTTCGGAAACCTATGAGACCGAGCTGGAGACGTTGGCCGCGTGGATGGAAGAAGAGCCAACACGCCGGGTCATCATCGATTCGACAGCCCGCGATCTTGGGTTTTCTTGGCATCAGGAAAGCAACGGCAAGATCTGGTGGTGCATGGTTCTGGGCGCCCCCGGCGTAGCAGCCATCCCGGGAACGGGCGCTACACCGGTGGAAACGGCATCCTAACCTAAATCTCACGATTTACGGGTTGATCCTTATCGGTGTTCCATTGCGGACCATCGAATAGATCTGTCGCATCTCGGCATTGGTCACCGCGATGCAGCCGATGGTCCAATCACGACCGCGCTTGCGCAGCTGTCGCCAATTCTTATTCGCGCGTCCATGAATGAAGATGTCACCGCCCGGATTTTTGCCCATCGCCTTCGCTTCGGCAATGTCCTCGGGGCGTGGATAGTCGATTCCGAGGCTTAGGTAGAATGCCGAATTCGGATTCCGACGATCGATTCGATAGTCGCCTTCGGGCGTTTTTCCGTCACCTCTGACTTTCTTGTCACCGATCGGGGCAAAGCCAAGCCCGATGTCATATCTCTCTAGCACCTGCCCATGGTGCAACAAGAACATCTCGCGCGCACCCTTATTGACGACGATCTGGGTAACAGCCGGACCGGTATAAACCGGAATCTTCGAGCAGGCTGAAAGCCCGGCAAATAAGATCAGAACTGACAGGAACTTGATAAAACGCATAACGGTGCCTCAAATATTTTTGCCAAGTATAGGCTGAAGTAGACCAACAAAGAAGATCACGATTTTGGCACTACTTCCCTTTGCTTTCGGACAAGTGACGCTCAATCGCATTTAGCCGCGCCATGACCTCGTCCCGGTAGGCGTCCGTTTTGTCGGTCTCTTCCTGCGTATGGGCGTCCTGCATCGAGTTCACGATCAAACCCACCAACAGGTTCACCACGGCAAAGGTGGTCACCATGATAAACGGCACGAAAAACGCCCAGGCGTATGGATAGACCTCCATCACTGGCCGAACGATTCCCATGGACCATGATTCCAGGGTCATGATCTGAAACAACGAGTATGCCGACAAACCAAGATCTCCGAACCATTCGGGAAAGCTGGACGCGAACAGTTTCGTCGCCATGACGGACCCAATATAGAAAATCAGAGCCATCAACAGGAACACGCTCCCCATGCCGGGGAGGGCTGTGACGAATCCCTCGACCACTCGGCGCAAGCTTGGGGCCGCAGAAATGACCCGCAGAACCCGCAAGATTCGCAACGCCCGCAATACCGACAGACCCTGCGCCGCAGGAATCAGTGCGATACCTACGATCACAAAATCAAAAACGTTCCATCCATCACGGAAAAACCTCGGTCCTTTTGCGACCAGTTTCGCCGCAATCTCAGCGATGAAAATAGCCAGGCACGCTTTGTCGAACGCCGTGATCAATGGCCCGAAGGATGCCATCAATGTTTCAGAGGTCTCCATCCCAAGCACGATCGCATTCAGGACAATCACCACAATGATCGCATTGCGTACAGTTGCGCGATCTAGGAATTGCTCGAGCTGGCTACGAAAACCCATGGATTATCCCTCAAATGTAAGACCTGCGACGACTTCGACATGGGTCGACCATCGAAACTGATCAACCACCTGAACCGGCCCAAGGCGATAACCCGCCGCAACCAAAGTCGCGCAATCCCGGGCAAAGGTGACCGGATTGCACGAAACATGGGCAATTTGACGAATCCTTGACTTGGCCAGCTGCGCAATTTGCGCTTCGGCGCCTGCGCGAGGCGGATCAACCACCACCGCATCGATCTTTGCAAACTCATCCGGCAACAGTGGGTTTCGAAACAAGTCGCGCGAATGGCTGGTCACCTTTTTCAGCCCCTTCGCGTTGCGCCATCCATGATCCAAGGCTTGAACCATGGCCTTGTCACCTTCTACTGCTAGCACCTCGGCATTCTGGGCCAAAGGCAAGGCAAAGGTCCCGCAACCTGCAAATAGATCAGCCACACGCTTGGCGCCCTGCACCGCCGTCAGAACACCCTTTAGCAATGCCGCTTCGCCAGATCGCGTTGCCTGTAGAAATGCCCCGGGCGGCGGAACAACATCGGCCTCGCCAAACCGCTGGGTTGCCGGGCGTCTTGCCAAAACTTCGTCATCCCAAGCGATACGCGCCAAATCATATTCGCGAGCCAAATCCGCCAAGGCTGACCGAAACGCCGAATCCACAGGTTTGCCGCCAGTGACCGCCACATCGAGACCTGTCAGACATTCCGTCACTTGCACAGACAGTTCATGTTTCCGCGAAGCGCCCAAAACCGCCAAGGCCTCGACCATTTTCAAAGACGATACCAATGCAGGTGTGACCAATGTGCAGTTCGGAACTGCAACGATGACATCAGAGTTCTTTTGATGAAATCCGGCCAGCGCGCCCTTCTTGGTCCTCTTGGCAGAAAAAGAAGCACGGCGGCGCGAATGCGATGGGCATGTGATGCAGGGCAACACTTCCGCCTCGAGACCCTGTGCCTCCAGCGCACGCCGAACGACCATTTCCTTCCACTGCGCCGTAAACGATTCCGAAGCGTGCTGCAGCTGACAGCCACCACAGCTTTTGGCATGCGAACAGGGCGCCTTGATCCGCTCAGGGACAGGTGTGACAATCTTTGGCGCCAACATCACGCCGCGTTCAACGGCACCTTC
The DNA here is from genome assembly GCA_020630695.1 of Paracoccaceae bacterium. Lineage (GTDB taxonomy): Bacteria > Pseudomonadota > Alphaproteobacteria > Rhodobacterales > Rhodobacteraceae > Thalassococcus_A > Thalassococcus_A lentus. The sequence continues at coordinate 23,600 of JAHDIS010000049.1, forward strand.
GGCAACTTCACCGGGCAGCCCGCCAGGCACATAGACAACGCCCATTTCGTCTGTATGCGCGATGCCGTCGCCAAGATGTCCAAGCCTGTCGATCTTTACCTGCATTTGCCCATCTGCTTTCTGTCTGCCTTGCGCACCGCTTTGCTAGGCTACGCAATCCCAAGGCTGCATGACTTCGTCAAGAGGTTGAATCCCGCGTGGAATGCAAAGGATCAAATTCCGTCTTTATTCTGAATTGAAAGTCCCTGACATCTTTGGGTGACTTGAGGTGAAATAGAGCCTTTTCAGGACCAGCAGAGGCAAGCACCCGCGCAGGACCTTGGCGCCCTGTGCGCCTTGTGTCCCAGATCCATTTGAAAAAATCCCAGTGAAAGCCTTCGGGGCAATCATCCTGCATGTCTGGTCGGGTCGTGCCATAGAACCGCAAAGTTCGCCAAACCACCCGGCGTACTCTGAGCCCCAAAGGCAGATCGAGCCAAATAATCGTGTCTGCCCGGTCCATCCTGTTCGGATAAGTGGCAGACAATCCGCCTTCCATGATCCACCGATCCTTGGCCTGTTCAGCCATGGCAAGAGCGATCTTTTCCGGCTTTGGCCGCTCGACCCACCCCGGCATGTGATGAATGCGGTCTATATGCACCACGGGTAGGCCCGTCAGTTGCCCGAGCCAGACAGCGAGTGTTGATTTACCAGAGCCCGGTTGCCCCAAAATCATGACACGTTTCATTCTGCAGCTTGCTGGTCATCCGCGCCAAGGAAACCCCCAGATTGCCGGTCCCAATAGCGCGCATACAAACCAGCCTGTTCCAAAAGCGCATCATGTGTTCCGGCTTCGACGATCTGGCCTTTTTCAAGTACGATGATGCGGTCCATGCTGGAAATTGTCGAAAGCCGATGCGCAATGGCCAAAACGGTCTTGCCCTCCATGACACGCTGCAACGCATCCTGAATGCTTGCCTCAACTTCGGAATCCAGCGCAGACGTTGCCTCATCCAGCACAAGGATTGGTGCGTCTTTCAGGATTGCGCGCGCCAACGCAATTCTCTGGCGCTGACCGCCAGACAATTTGACACCGCGCTCCCCAAGATGGGCATCGTAACCTTTTCTGCCAGCATGATCCTGAAGGCTTTGGATAAACTCGTGAGCCTCGGCTTTGCGGGCCGCTTCGAAGACTTCTTCGTCACTGGCGTCTGGACGGCCATAGCGAATGTTGTCCATTGCCGAACGATTGAACATCGCCGTTTCCTGAGTGACCATGCCAATCTGCCGACGCAAACTTTCCTGCGTAACCGTGCTTACGTTCTGGCCATCAATTTCCACCTTGCCGCGCTCGGCATCATAGAGGCGAAGGACGAGCGCAACCAATGTGGATTTCCCTGCGCCCGACGCGCCGACAATGCCCAGTTTCTCACCCGGCTTGATCGTCAGATCGAGCCCCTCAACACCACCCACATCGCGGCCATAAGCGAAACCAACATCGTCAAAAGAAATCTCGCCTTGCTCAACAGACAGGTCTGGCGCGTCTTTTGCATCAACAAGAGTGTGAGCCGGCGTCAAAGTCCGCATACCGTCCTCGACTTCGCCCAAATTGGCGTAAAGTCCCATGAGCGTGAAACTGACCCAACCCGTCATCTGTGCCAGCCTGAGACTGACAGCGCCAGTTGCGGCAATATCGCCAGCAGTGATGAATCCAAGCGACCAATACCACAGTGCGCCGCCAACAAGCAGAACCGGCAGGATCCCGGCCAAAGCCATGAGCCAGAACCGAAATGAGACACTAACCCAGCTGAATTCAAGGAATCTGTCTCGATAGGTACCCATGGCTTCCAGCGCGGCACGGTCTTCGTGTTCGGCATGTGCAAACAGCTTTACGGTTTTGATGTTTGTTACCGTATCGACCACCTGTCCTGTCACCATCGCCCGCGCTGAGGCACGGGCCTTTGATCGCTGGCGAACCTTGGGCATGAAGAAACGGATCAGAAAGGCATATCCTACCAACCAAACCAACAAACCGGCCGCAATGCGCCAGTCCACAGTCCCCAGCAAAAGGATCGCCCCAATAACCGAGGCCAGAGCGAAAAGAACCGTGTGAATGATTTCGACCACAACATCGTTCAACGCGCGTGCGGTCTGCATTTCTTTCTGCGCAATTCGGCCAGCAAAATCATCGTCAAAAAACGTGACTGACTGGCCCAACGTGTATCTGTGCACACGCGACAGAACCAAATTCATGACGTTCGGCTGCATAAGGATCGACTGGCTGTACGCGGACAAACCCAAAAGGCCAGGCCGGAACACAACAAAGAACAACAATGAGACGGTCAAAAGCCCAGTGTGATCTGAAAAGACTGTTGCGGCATCGGAATCGAGCGCGGCATCGACAACCCAGCCCAGCAAGATTGCAGCAAACACTTCGCCTACCCCGGCAATGACCGAGAATGTCCCGGCCAGAAGGATAACAGGCCAACTGCCCTTGAGTGCCCAAGCGAAAAACCCGGTTAGCCGGTTTGGGGGTGGGCCATCTGCGGGCTGGAATGGATCAATTCGAAAAAGGTTCATTTTTCTGCCCGCATATCCGGATCAATAAAGCCGCCACTTTGCCGTGCCCAGAACTGAGCATATAGGCCTCCGCGCTTCAAAAGCGCGTCATGATTGCCTTGTTCAACGATCCTGCCTTGATCAAGCACGAGAATGCGATCCATCTGCGCGATGGTTGAAAGCCGGTGTGCAATCGCGATGACCGTCTTGCCTTGCATCATGCCATACAACGTATCCTGAATGGCGGCTTCTACTTCAGAGTCCAACGCACTCGTCGCTTCGTCCAAGAGCAAGATGGGCGCGTTCTTGAGGATGACCCGGGCCAAAGTCACCCTTTGGCGCTGCCCGCCTGACAATTTGACACCGCGTTCGCCCACCTGCGCATCATAACCCACGCGACCCTGTGGATCCTGCAGATCAAGAATAAAGTCATGCGCCTGCGCCTGTTTGGCAGCGGCGATCATCTCTTCTTCAGTTGCGTCCGGCCGTCCGTAGAGAAGGTTGTCCCGAACCGACCGGTGCAACAAAGAGGACTCTTGCTGAACCATCCCGATATTCAGGCGCAGGCTGTCCTGCGTTACGGACTGGATGTCCTGACCATCAATCAGGATCTTGCCGTGTTCAGCGTCATAGAAACGCAGCAGAAGCTTGACCAACGTAGACTTCCCAGCACCGGACCGGCCGACCAAACCTATTTTTTCACCCGGTTGAATAGTCAGATCAAGGCTCTCAAGCCCACCAGATTTGCGTCCATAATGGTGTGTTAGAGACTGTATCTCTATCTTTCCGTGTTCGAGGCTTAATGGTTTTGCATCTGGCGCATCAAGCAACGTGATCGGCTGTGCGATGGTTTCCATGCCTTCGGCGACAACGCCAAGTTGGCGAAAGAACGAGGTCAGGGCCCACATAATCCAGCCCGTCATTGCATTCAGTCGAAGCGTCAAGGCAGCAGCAGCGGCCACAATACCAGCACTGGCTGCGCCACTCATCCACAAGGCTATCGCCCAGCCCACCACGCCAACGATCAACAGGCCGTTGAGGAACACCAGCGAGATGTCCATCACCGTGTAAATTCTCATTTCACGCATGAATGTGCTGCGAGTCTTGTCGATTGCCTCTTTGGCGTAGGCCATTTCATTGTCGTGATGCGCAAACATCTTGACGCTGTGAATGTTTGTATAGGCGTCGACAACACGCCCGGTGACTTCCGATCGTGCATCTGATGCAGCCTCGGACGCGGGGCCAACACGCCTGATCGTCCAGCGCATCAGCAGGCCATACAGCACCAACCAGGCCGCCAAGGGGATCATCAATCTGGGATCGGCGCCGCCCAGCACGATCAGCGCTCCGACCACATAGGCCGCAGCGTAGGTCAGCGCATCGAAAACCTGAAACACCGCCTCTCCGGCCGCAGGCGGCGTTTGCATGATCCGGTTGGCAATTCGTCCCGCGAAGTCATTTTCGAACCAGCCAACCGATTGCCGCAGAACATGACGATGCGCGCGCCAGCGGATCAACGTGCCAAAGTTCGGCATGATCCCGTTGTTCAGGACCATGACATCGATGCCCTGCAAAAGCGGACGAACCAGCAAAACAAAAACAGCAAGCCAGATAAGCGTATTGCCGTGATCCGCCCAGACCTGTGCAGGATCACCTGCCAAGATATCGACCACCCAGCCCATTATTCGGATCAAAGCGATTTCGACCGCAGCGGTCACAAGCGACAGAAACGCCGCAACCACAAATATCGATCGGAACGGGCGCGCATAGTCGTTCATAAACGGCCAAAGACGCGTTGGAGGACGATCCACTTGGGGATAGTCGCAATAAGGGTCTACAAGATTTTCAAAAAAGCGAAACATTCGGAAGCTCCGGGAAAGACGAGCAAATAGTGCATGGAAAAGCGGGACAACTCGGCCACCGCGCGCGCAGGGCAGCCTTAGTTAAAGCTGATTAGGGTCCTGTCACGATACATGCGCTATCCTCCGAATGAATGCAGACGTCATAGCTCAGATATGGCCGCCTGTCACCCCTCGCTGTCTGGTTGCGCTGGCAAGGCCAGCAATTCCGCCTTGGTCATCGCAAATCCCGACGCGATCCACGCGGCCCGAAGCCCACGCAAACGCGCGCCCAGCGCTGGACCTTGGAAATCGTCTTTCAAATCTGCAGACGAAACCGGGAAACAAGCTTGTGACCCCACAGCTATATGCGCAGCCGTCGCGGGGTCCAGCGGACTTTCGAAAATGGCCGCCCGCAAAGCAGCAATGTCATATGCAGTATCAGACCCGTCACGCCAAGCGATTTCAGCCAGTCCCTGACTGGATTCAATCAGTCTCTGATACAGCCCAAGTTTCGAAGTCTGAGCCTTTGAGAACCGAAGCGCAGCCCCATCCCAAAACCCGATCGAGGCCAAGCGGCGCAGAGGGTCTGGCATCAAACCAAGAGTCTGTTCATGTACGGTCAGCGGACCAAGGGGCCGCACACTTGTACCCGGCAGGACACGTTGCAGCACTCCGGTTTGATCCATCACTGAAACCGCCATGACCGGGTCAGGTGCCGCCAGCAATTTGCGTACCTCTGACCCAACTCTTTCGCGTGAGAGAGTATCGAGGCCCTCGAGGTTATCAGCTATGGCCGCCAGAGCATCGGGATCCAATCCGGCGTCGGGATCGCCATACCAAGCGGAAAACCGAAAGTAACGCAGTGTTCGCAAATAGTCTTCTTGGATACGAGTTTCTGCATTCTCAATGAATCGGAACAGACGCTGTTTCAGATCGGGCAACCCACCAAGCGGATCGAAAAGCTTGCCGCACCGATCTGCGTAAAGCGCATTCATCGTGAAATCACGGCGCACAGCATCCTGTTCCAGTGTTTCGGCAAATCGCACGACGGCACGACGACCATCTGTTTCGACGTCTGCCCGAAACGTCGTGATTTCGAAAGGCTCATCATCGATCAATACAGTGACCGTACCATGATCGATCCCGGTAGGAATCGATCGCAAGCCGTCAGCTTCGGCCAAGGCGATCACCGCGTCGGGTTTTGCATTTGTGGAGATATCAACATCAGTGACAGGAACGTCCAACAGTGCGTTTCGGACACAACCCCCAACCACGTAGGCCTCATAGCCCCCAGCCTCGAGCATGCCCAGAACATGCTGGGTCTTGGGATTGGTCAGCCATTCACCGGATACACCAGTCATCGGTTCATACGCTCCGCCAAACCGCGCAGAATTCGGGCCGTTGCGCCCCAGATATAATAGGGCCCAAGCGGCGCGGTGTAGTACAATCTGCGCTGCCCGCGCCACCGCCTGCCTTCGATCCTGAAACGGGCCGGATCTGTCACATGAGAAAACGGTGCAGTAAACACTTCGTCCACTTCACCGGGTTCGGGGATGGGTAAAAATGTGTTTCTGATTATGCCCAAAACGGGCGTCACCAGAAAACCGGTCACAGTCTCATGCGTAGGAAGCGTGCCCAGGACGTCAACTGTATCCGGGGCAAGTCCGACTTCTTCCTGAGCCTCCCGAAGCGCCGCCGCCACCGGATCACGATCACCTTCGTCTTGCTTGCCGCCGGGAAAGGCAATCTGGCCCGGGTGGTGTTTCAACCGCGATGATCGTTTCGTTAAAACCAGTTCGAGTCCGTGATCATTTTTTTGAAACGCGGCAAGAACACCGGCAGCACGCAACTTGCGCCCTTCTGGCAATTCAACCTGAGGGTTCAGATCAAAATCTGTAGAAGGGCCGCTCTTACACGCAAGCGCGCGTCTGAGCGCCCGTTCCTGATCAGGGGCTGTCATTGCCTGCCTCGAATCCAACAGTCGTTGGATCCAGATCGTAATGTGCTCCACAAAACTGGCAATCCGCCGTTACTCGACCGTCTTCGTTGGTCATCTTCTCGATGTCCTTTGCAGAATAGATCGACAGGCTTTGACGCACCCGATCTTCTGAACAGGTACAGCCAAACCGAATGGACTGGGCCCCAAACACCCGCGGCGACTCTTCGTGGAACAGTCGAACCAGCAATTGGTCGGGCGATACACTGGGTCCGATCAATTCGAGATCTTCAACCGTATCGAGGTGAAAATTCACACGGCTCCAATTCTCACCTTCTTCACCGTGAACCAGATCAGCCGCCTGCAACAGCCCTTCTTCACCACTGGCACCTTCGGCAAAGGGCGACGCCTTGGGCATATGCTGAAGCATAATGCCGCCCGCGCGCCAGTGCTCTTGCCCGCCAGCCTCAGTGGAACGGCCATAGGAGAGTGCAAAACTGGTTGGCAACTGCTCGGACTGCGCGAAATAGGCAGATGCGCAATCAGACAGGGAATTGCCCGCAATCGGCGTAATTCCCTGATAGGGCTGCATGCCTTCACCCTGATCGATCAGGATCGCGAAATACCCTTCGCCAAGCTGGGTAAAGGGGTCCTGGTCAGTGATGCGATCTTGATCAAAACTGGCGTATGCCCGGATCCGAGCCGGTTCACCCTTTTCGTTCGGCCCATAATAGTCCGTCGCAATCATGCGCACCGCACCTTTTGTCTGCACCTGAAGCGACAGCTTCCAGCGCAGTTTGATCGTCTGGCCGATCAGCGCGGTCAACAGCGCCATTTCCGCGATCAAGGCCTCGACCGGTTCCGGATAGGCGTGTTGCTTTAGAACGCCGGACAAAACACCGTCCAATCGCGCAATGCGACCACGGATATCCGCCTGATCAAGCTGAAAGGGCAGGACTGTATCGTCCCAAGCGAGTTTTGTGCCGATGCTCATGGGGTTTCCTTATGTGCCGGGGGCTGGCATACCGCAGCCATATAGGGACGATCAAGGCAAGCGCAACGGGGGCGATATGATCCAGCGCATAGGAAGCCCGCCAGAACCGGGCAAAAGATACCGTGTCAGACCCGGCGCCTATGCGATTTTGCCCCGAAAAAACGCGTTGCTTTTGACCTATCAGGACGATGATCAACAGGAATTGCAATTGCCCGGCGGCGGGATAGACCCCGGTGAACATCCTTTGGCAGCGCTGCACCGAGAAGTTTTCGAAGAGACCGGCTGGCGCATCGCCCGCCCGCGCAGGTTGGGTGCCTTTCGGCGCTATACCTATATGCCGGAATACGACCTCTGGGCCGAAAAGATCTGCATCATTTACACGGCCAGTCCTGTTCGCCAGCTAGGGCCACCAACCGAGCCAGATCACCTTGCACTTTGGATGCCACCAGAAGTCGCCGTTGCACATTTGGGTAATCCTGGGGATCGAGCATTCGTGGCGCGTTTTGTGCTGAATTAGAGACGTGTTTCAGACAACATCGTATTCCAGAAGAGCGGCTGAAACATCATCGCCCAGCGTTCCGCCGTCGGCCATGGCTTCTCGCAGCCGCCAGAACATATCAGCCAGTAGCTCTGTCCCCTCGCCTTGTCTTGCGGCGGCTCGAAACAGATCGGCCAATCCAGATTCGCCCAGCATTTTTCCGGATTTTAGGACAGCCTCTGTAAAGCCATCCGAATAGAGCAATAAGCGATCCCCAGATGACAGATCACAGCTAAGGCCATCGTAATCGACGTCGTCAACCAAACCGATTGGCAATCCTCCGTCTCCGAAAAAGGTCACTGCACCGTCCGCGCGCAGAACCAAGGGCGGAGAGTGTCCAGCCTGGACCATATTCATGTGTCCCGAAGAAAGATCGGCGTTCACGTAGGCCATGGTCAGATACTCTTCTACGCCGGGATCAGCGGCCAAACGATCGTTCAACATAACCGCAACTTTTTCAGGATGGCGCATGTCGTAGCAATCGTCGCTGACTTTGCGCAGAGCGATGTTCTGATCCGCAAAGGTGCTGGACATATAGCCGGCAACCCGTGCTGTAACCATGGCCGATGTGATCCCATGGCCTGACACATCAATGCTGTAGAGCCCGAGACGCCCTTCGCTTGGCGAAAACATTCCCACCAAATCGCCGCCGACATGGCCGCATGGTTCAAGCAGCAGACTGACCCGGGACGTTCCGAATACTCGGCTCCGCTCTGGCACCAGAGATTGCTGAATTGTGCGCGCTTGTCGCAAGTCTTTGTCGATTGCCTCATGGACAACCTGCAGCTCGCTCAAAGCGTCGGATATCAGTCTGTTTTTTTCAGACAGCTCTTGCTGCATCGACAATATTCGAACGCCAGCATTCAACCGCGCCCGCAGTTCTGCTGGATTGACTGGCTTTGTCAGAAAGTCGTCGGCACCGGCATCCAGCCCCTCAGCGATATCGCCCTTTTCGCTCTTTGAGGTCAGAAGAATAAAATAAACATACCCCTCATGCGGAAGGGTCCGGAACCGCCGACAAAATTCCAGCCCGTCCATTCCAGGCATCATCCAATCCGAAACGATCAATTCTGGTGGATCCGATCTACAGATTTCCAAGGCGTCAGAGCCGCTGGCTGCCTCGATAACCTCATAGCCTTGCTTCATCAAAATCGAACGCATGATTTTGAGCTGCAGACGGCTGTCGTCAACAATCAAAACCCTTTTTGGCTGCGCCGTCTGCGCATCCAGCCCGATTGAGATGGGGGACGGGTTACTCACTTTTATCGCCTCAAAAAGTCTCGTTCAGACCATTTAGTGGAATCGGAATTAAGAGTGTGTGAATGCTAAAATACTGCGTAGTTCATCAGGGGTCGGACATAAGTTCTTAACCATCCCGCATCACTCTTTCACCAAAACGAAAGGGCGCCCCATGATTGACTGGCAAAGGGTTTCTGAACTGCGCGATGAAATCGGTGCGGATGATTTCGAAGAAGTTGTGGAACTGTTCCTCGACGAGGTGGGCAGCGCAATTCAACAGATCCCACAATGCCAGGGCGACGCCAAACTGTCCGAGGAACAGATGCACTTTTTGAAAGGCGCAGCCTTAAACCTGGGATTTTCAGAGCTTTCCGATCTATGTGCAAAGGCAGAGCAACGGGCGAAAGGTGGCGACGATCAAGCGGTAAAGCCGGATGTCGTTGCAGCCTGCTTTGAACAATCCAAAGAGGCGTTCTTTGCCGGGTTTCACGTGCGGTTTGCCGCTTGAAACCCGCCTGTCAGATCAAGCGATGCAGATCGATGAAATGCTGCGGATTCCCAGACTCAAATGCGTCGGCCCGCAATCGCTGCATTCCTTTGATCCATCGATCCGTATCGGCCGCGCGCCGTTGAAAGTGCGCCGCCGCCTCAGGATGTGGCAGGATCATAAATCGTTCTTCTTCGATGCCCTGCACAATCGTAGCAGCCACTTCTGCGGCGGTTAGGACCCGATCATTTGGACGGTCGTTCGGTTGATCCGCGTCATATCCCAACAAGGGCGTTGCCACGTACAGCGGGCAAACCGTACTGACCCGGATTCCCTGATGCCCATGTTCAATGGCCAACGATTGGGCCAGCGAAACAGCCGCATGTTTGGTCGCAGAATAGGGGGCATCTCCGATTTGGCTCAGCAAGCCTGCTGCCGATGCGACGTTGATCAGCCAACCCTCACCACGTTCCAGCATTTCCGGCAGGACCGCTCGGCATGCGCGCAGGTGAGCCATAACGTGCACATCCCAGCTCATTTGCCATTGTTGATCATCGGCACTGGCCGGCCCATCCAAAGCACCATGGGCGAACCCGGCATTGGAAATCACCATGTCGATTTGCCCCAACTTTTCGCGGGCCGTTTCGATGGCAGATTCCAGTTCAGAGGCTTTACTGACATCACAGGTCAGAGAAATGCCGCCAATCTCTGACGCTGTATTTTCCGCTGAAACAGAGTCTAAATCAACCACGCACACCTGCACTCCGCGGTTGGCAAGTTGCCGGACAAGAGCCTGCCCGATGCCTTGTCCGGCGCCTGTTACAAATGCGGTTTTCCCGGCAAAGCT